>SUYY01000016.1 GCA_015060205.1 Bacteroidales bacterium | reverse complement strand
TACTGTGGGTGGTTTGATCGTTGCCGTTATCCTCCAGATTTTCTACAACTATATCCTTTCACAGGTTGAGTCTCTCACCATCGAGATGGAAGACGCATCTATCTCTCTCATGGATATTTTGGTTAAGTATCAGGAAAACAAATAATTGACATTTCAGCACAATGAAATACGAAAAAATAATCAAATGGGTCTTGGTTGCATTGTTCATCCTGGGCGTCATCTTCAGTTTCTACGGCTTCGCTGTAGGATTTGAATCAAATGGCAACGCTCCAGTTGACACCATGCTCTACTGCGCCTATGCTTATGCTGCCATCGCTATCCTCGCCGTTCTTTTCGGTGTTGTAGTAATCGGCGGTATGAACAATCCGAAGAGCCTTCTCTGGCTTCTTGTCGGCGTTGTCGTGATAGCAGTCATCATCGCAGGAGCATATATGCTTGCACCGGGAACACCAGCCGTGGGCTACCTCGGCGAACCAGTGTCAGAAGGCACACTCAAACTGACAGACACCATACTCAATCTTACATATCTCCTTTTCGGAGGTGCTATCCTTGCTCTTATTGCAGGATGGATTATCGGTGCAACACGTAAATAATCGACGACATGGCAAAGAAAACACCAGAAATAAACTCGAGTTCAACGGCGGACATGGCATTCCTTCTGCTCTGTTTCTTCATGATGACTACCACCATGGATCAGGACAAGGGTCTGCAGCGTCGTCTGCCTCCTATGCCTGACCCTAATCAGAAGGTGGAGGACCAGAAGGTTAATCGCCGCAACATCATCGTTGTGAAGATCAACTCAGCCGACAGACTTCTTGCTGGTACAGAGCCTATGCACGTCAGCCTCCTCAAGGATAAGATCAAAGAGTTCCTGTCCAACCCTGCCGACGATCCAAATCTTCCTGAAAAGGAAGAAATCGAAATCGAGGGATTCGGTCCATGTATGGTTTCAAAGGGAGTCATCTCCCTCCAGAATGACCGCGGTACAAGTTATCAGGCATACATCGCTGTGCAGAATGAACTTGTGAAGGCTGTCAACGAACTCCGTGACGAGTTCGCTATGGCAAACTTCGGCGCCCTCTACATGAAACTCGACGAGGATCAGCAGACAATTGTAAGAAAGGCAGTGCCTCAGAACATTTCTGAGGCTGAGCCAAAGGATGTCTCAAAGAAGTAATGATAGGAGAATAGCAATATGTCAAAATTCAAACAGAAAGAGAAAAGGACTGTGCCACAGCCGCCATCAGGCTCACTTTCCGATATCGTGTTCATGCTGTTGTTCTTCTTCATGGTGACAACCACAATGCGTGAGACTGAGACTAAGGTTATGGTAAAACTTCCTGAAGCATCGGAAGTAGCCAAACTTGAAAGAAAGGACCTTACCTCATACATCAACATCGGTACACCAATGAGAAGCCTTCAGGCTCAGTACGGTAATGACTCACGTATCCAACTCAACGACTCATTCAAGACAACCGCTGAGATCCGTGACTTTATCGCAGCAGAGCGTGACGCAATGTCAGAGGCAGACAGGTCATTCATGACAGTGGCAATCAAGGCTGATGAAAGCACCCGCATGGGTATTGTTACTGATGTTAAGCAGGAACTCCGCAAGTGTTCGGCGCTTAAGATCATGTACACCGCAAGAAAGGGTGAATAACCCAATATGAATATTTTAAGAAAGCAGTCCTTCGGGGCTGCTTTTTTATTGTAATACACACTAAAAGTTTATTCAAAATCGCTATCTTTGTAGGTTGTGAAATAAACGTATAAACATAATATGGAAACAGTCATCAGAACCAAAGTAAAAGACCTGCTTGTGAGCGAGCCGGGTAAGGCGGTCCTCGCCAAAGGATGGGTAAGGACAAAGAGAGGAAACAAGAATGTGGCGTTCATCGCACTTAATGACGGTTCTACCATCAATAATATTCAGATTGTAGTCGACAAGACACCGGAGAACGAGGCTGTGCTTGCTAAGGTTACAACCGGAGCATGTATCGCAGTATGGGGAAATCTCGTGGAGTCGATGGGTGGCGGTCAGGCAACTGAAATACAGGCCACGGAAATAGAGATATACGGAGAATGCGACCCTATGCGCTACCCTCTTCAGAAGAAGGATACATCATTTGAATTCCTCAGAAGCGTTGCGCACCTTCGCCCGAGGACAAACACATTCGGTGCAATCTACCGTATCCGCAGCAAAATGGCATATGCCATCCACACTTTCTTCAATCAGAAGGGATTCGTATATGTACACACTCCGCTCATCACAGCATCGGACTGCGAAGGTGCAGGACAGATGTTCCGTGTGACCACACTTGACATGGAGAACCTTCCACGTAACAAGAAGGGAGGAGTAGACTACAGCAAGGACTTCTTCGGAAAGGAGACAAGCCTCACAGTGAGCGGTCAACTTGAAGGAGAACTCGGAGCGATGGCTCTCGGCGAAATCTACACTTTCGGACCGACTTTCCGCGCAGAGAACTCCAACACTCCGCGCCATCTTGCAGAGTTCTGGATGGTTGAGCCGGAGATGGCATTCTACGACATAAACGCGAACATGGATCTTGCAGAGGAATTCATCAAATACCTCGTGAAATATGCTCTCGACAACTGCCGTGACGATATCCAGTTCCTCAACGACAGGTTTGACAACGAACTCATCGCACGACTCGAGGGTGTTGCAGACACTGATTTCGTAAGACTCACATATACCGAGGGTATAAAGATACTTGAGGCAGCAGGAGTAGACTGGGAGTATCCTGTAAGTTGGGGTACAGACCTTCAGAGCGAGCACGAAAGATATCTCGTGGAGAAGCATTTCCAGAAGCCTGTAATCCTTACCGATTATCCTAAGGACATCAAGGCATTCTACATGAAGCAGAATGAGGACGGAAAGACTGTTCGCGCTATGGACGTTCTCTTCCCTAAGATCGGTGAGATAATCGGAGGTTCCGAGAGAGAATCCTCTCTTGCAAAACTTGAAGCAAGGATCGAAGAGACAGGCATGAGCCGCAAGGGACTTGAGTGGTACCTGGACACACGCCGCTACGGTTCCGCTCCGCACAGCGGATTCGGTCTGGGCTTCGAGAGACTTCTTCTCTTCGTGACAGGAATGAGCAATATCCGCGACGTGATTCCATTCCCTCGCACCCCGAAGAACGCAGAATATTAATATTTCTTCCCGAGCCATGCCTGGTCAGAATGACACCGGGCATGGCATGGGATACAGCATGACAAAGATATGATGATAATAGGTATAGCGGGAGGATCCGGCTCAGGAAAGACAACAGTAGTCAAAGCCATCACAGAACAGTTGAAGGAAAATGTGGTGGTGATACCTCAAGATGCCTATTACAAGGATCTCGGTCATCTGACCGCCCAGGAGAAACGCGACCACAACTTCGACCATCCGGATTCGATAGATTTCGATCTGCTCTGCAGCCATCTCGAAGACCTGAAAAACGGAAAGAGCGTCGAACAGCCGGTGTACTCGTATATAACCTGCGGAAGATCGGCAGACGAGACAGTAAAGGTCGATCCTGCAGAAGTCATCATTGTCGAAGGAATACTCATCTTCACCTGCAAGAGACTGCTTGAACAGATGGATATCAGGATATTCGTAGATGCAGATGATGATGACAGGCTCATGAGAGTGATGTCAAGAGACATCATAGAAAGAGGCAAGACTGTAGAGTGGGTCATCGAAAGATATACCAGGACGGTAAAGCCGATGTATCTGCAGTTCATTGAGCCAAGCAAGAGATATGCAGATATCATAATTCCTCAAGGCGGACACAACAAAGTGGCGATCGAGATCATATCCGCAACCATAGAGAAGGCATTGACGCAAAGAAACTGACGGGAATGCAGAAGAATCCGTTAAAGAACAGCGAAGACAAGGCTGGACTATATATCACCATCATATTCCATCTGGTGGTGATTATTGTATTGCTTGCCTACCAGATAGATTCCACTATCAGACGCGAAGAAAGTTTTGTACTGGACTTCTCAAGACAGGAGGAGATAGAGAAGGAGCAGAAGGAGGCTGCATTCAAGGAAGACATAAGCAGAAGACTTGACGAACTGATTGCTGCCGCCCATAGTTCATCTGCCCCTGTCCGCAATATAGCGGTGGATGCCGGAAGCAGACTCAAGGACGACAGGAACACTGATGCAGAACAGTTGTATAAAGATGCAGAAAGGCTTGCCAAGGACCTTAAGGAGGGTCATGCGATAGAAGAGGATGCCAGGGAGGAAACTATCGAAATGCCGGACAGGAAGAAGGAGGAAAAAGGTCCTGAAAAGGCGTATAGCGGCCCTTCTGTGCTCTCATACACCTTGGATGGAAGGAAGGCAAGTCACCTGAAGATTCCTGCATACAGATGCTATGGAAGCGGAGATGTTACCGTAATCATTACAGTAAACAATGCAGGAATGGTAGTAGGTGCAAAAGTCCTGGATGCTGTTTCATCAAGCGACCAATGTCTCAGGAACTTCGCGATACGGGCAGCACGACTGTCACGATTCTCGGCATCTCAGACGGCCCCGCCTAACCAGACTGGTGAAATCCTGTATCGATTCATAGCACAGTAATACAACACATACAGAAAGCGAAGTGACAGTCTGTCACCGGCGGTCCTCCCCACTACGTGGGTGCCCCTTCTTTAAGATTCTTTGAATCTTTTCCTCCTTCGCACCTTGGCAATTCAAACAAGTTTGATTGCACTCGGTTTGTCGTCGGTTTCGGGAGCCAATGCCGCCTTGTGAGAGACTGTCACTTCGCTTTTCTGAATATGCTATTTCAAAGAGTCCCTGATGAGTTTTCTGAGGGATGCCTCGTCTACTACGGAGCCATCGACCAGTTGACCGTCGGCTATGATGAAAAGCGCGGGAACTGCTGAGATGTTGTAAAGAGATGCATATGTCGATTGCGCACCACGGGAATCGCAGACTGAAATCCAAGGAAGTTTCTGCTCCTTGACTACCTGCGCCCAAAGTCCCTTGTCAACATCAAGTGAAACCTGATAGATCTCGAATCCCTTTGAGTTGAACTCCTCATACAATGGCTTGAGGACATCAAGATTGAACATCTTCTGTTCAACATCGGATGCAGTCCAGAACTGAAGCAGAATCACTTCAGCATCCACATCTGTAAGACTGCGTTTCTCACCTTTGATATCCGGGAGTTCGATTTCAGGATATGAAATGGATTCTGCAGCAGCAATCCTTGTCTGCAACTCGAGATAGCCAAACCTTTTGTCAGCCTCCTGACGGAGCGCCTTTACGTATTTGGAATCCGGATATACAATTGCAAGCGAATCAGCCACATTCCTGAAATGTATTGCATCAGTCGACTGTGAAAAGACCGGAAGTTCAGCGCCAAAAGTCTGGAAGAAAACAGGAACCACAGAGAGTGAAGTGCTGTTCTCCATCACATACCTGACTCTGTCACGATAATATTCCAGATAGGTCTTGCCCATGTCCTGACGCAGTGAAAGCGCATATTCCGGATTTACGGCATCCTCGGCTCTGCGAGCAAGGGAGTTCATCTTCGAAAGCGCATAGGCATAGTCCTTCTCCACCTGAGCAAGTTTCAGAGACTCCTGCGAACCTGTCACAGTAAAGTTTCCGAGAGTATCCGCCTCTACCGAGACCTTATCTGCAGACTTGAGTATCATGGACGCTATCTTCTTCTCTCCACGGAAAAGGTATACAAACTCAGGCTCACCCTTCCGGACATCCATCTTATAGACAATCTTGCCTGACTCGTCCAATGTAAGAGTATCAAGAACCTTGAATCTGTTGATATCCAGAAGTTTTACTATGACTTCCGATGAAGGTGCGTCTGCTACTGTGATATCCACCCTGGCGGAACGTCCACATGATGCGAGGGACAAAGCAACTGCCACTGACAGAAGCAGTTTACTGAATCTTGAGATATTCTTCATATATGCGGGATGCTGTCTGAGCAAACTGCTCTGATGATAATTCAAGTTTAGACTTTCTGAAATCCATATCGGACTCAGACTGAAGAGGAACGAGATGGATATGGGTATGAGGTACTTCCATTCCCAGAACGGCAACCCCTACCCTCTTGCACGGCACTGCGGCCTTGAGTGCCTGAGCCACCTTCTTAGCAAAAGCACAAAGTCCCATATAGGTGTTTTCATCGAGATTGAAGATGTAATCATCCTCTACGTTCTTCGGAATCACAAGAGTGTGACCCACAGCCATCGGAGCGATATCGAGAAACGCATAGAATTCCTCGCTCTCCGCCACCTTGTATGACGGAATCTCGCCCTTGGCTATCTTTGTGAAAATTGTTGCCATGACTATAATGTTATATCAAGGATTTCAAACTTGATCACTCCTGCAGGAACCTTCGCCTCAACGACTTCACCTACGCCATGTCCCATAAGAGCCTGGCCGATAGGTGTCTTTGCTGCCAGTTTTCCCGCCATGAAATCCGCTTCCTGCTCACTGACAAGAGTAAAGTTCATGATCTGGTTTGTATTCAGATTCTTCACTTTCACCTTATTGAGCATCTGAACCTTGTCTGTACCTATCTGAGACTCATCAATCACGCGTGCATTCGCAACAAGGTTCTGAAGTTTGGAAATCTGAAGTTCAAGGAGACCCTGAGCCTCTCTTGCTGCTTCATACTCCGCGTTTTCGGAGAGATCACCCTTATCTCTGGCCTCTGCGATAGCGGCTGAGATAACAGGACGCTGGGCAATTGCATCAGCGAGTTCTTTCTTTAGTTTATCAAGACCCTCCTGGGTCATGTACTGAAGTGCCATAATTATTTGATTTTAACTTTTAATATTCAATTCAAAAAAGTCCGTAAGGACATCATTCCGTATATTTCGGCTTCATGATTTCCGAATATACTATAAGTTTCTTCTTATCTATCTTCCCCATTCCTTCTCTTGCGGGTTCAGGCATTACAGTAGAGTTTGCCTTATAATCTGCATTAAGCCTTACCGTTGTCTTCGACTTTTGCTCTGTCCTTACATCCGCATGAGCAACAGCAGCAGGCTTTACCTCTGCTCCTGCCTCGACATGATCCTGCGCCGACTCCACCGGAACCTGAGCCTGCTGCGCCTCAAGATGTCTCCGAAGCACCTCAGCCCAATCTGTAAGGACCTCCTGAGGACCGGTCTCATCATGTTCCGGCAAAGGAGCCTGTTGTCCCGCTTTTTCCAGTTTCTTTCCGATAAGTTTGAACACTATCGGAAGCAGGATGATCAATAATGTAAATATCGTTTCCATACTTTACGTATTTTCATGATATCAGATGAGTGACAGGCATCGGTCACGGTCTGATTCCAGTTGCCTGCGAAGGGCTTCCAGAGAGTCGAACCTGATCTCATCCCTGATCTTGCTCACAAAAGTCACCTTCATGTCAAGACCATATATATCTTCATCAAAACCGAAGATATTGGTCTCGATGGTACGGGCATTTCCTGCACCTACAGTCGGTCTGCAACCTATATTGCACATTCCGTAGAACCTGCGTCCGAGCGTCTCGACTCTTACAAAGTACACCCCGTTGGCCGGGACAAGTTTCAAAGGCTCGTACATCTGCATGTTTGCAGTAGGAAAGCCGATTGTCCTGCCTATCCTGTTTCCCGCTATCACTACGCCATGAAGCGAATAATCATATCCGAGCATCGCCGACGCAGCATTTACATCTCCCGCCTCAAGCCGTTCACGGATCTTGGTGGAACTGACGGCATAACCATGTTCCGAAGGCACCATATCTGTCCTGAGCACCTCAAGCCCGAGAGACTCAGCAGTTCTGGCCACCTGATCCGCACCATCGGCGTTGCTTCCCATCCTGTTGTCATATCCGATCAGCACAGTCTTCACCGAAAATCTGTCAACAAGCATACGGAGATACTGCTCCGTAGTCATATCACTGAACTCGCGTGTAAACTGCATCACCTCGACATGATCCACACCCAGTCCTTTCAGTATTTCCTTCTTTTCGTCAAGTGTGGTCAACAGTCTGAGAGAGCGTGCCTCTTTTTGCAGCACATTACGGGGATGTGGCCAGAAAGTCACGACCATGCTTTCATCCCCGCGTTCTGCTGCAGCATTTACAAGTTGCTCTATTACAAGACGGTGCCCGACGTGGACACCGTCGAAAAATCCGGTTGCTACAACCATCTTACAAGTTCAAAATCCTGACGGTGTGGAAGTTTGTCATTCTTAGCATAGATACGTCCTGCCACCTGATAGAGTCCTGAACGGTCAGGGTTGATCACAGCAGTATATTTTGCTGTTCCGTCAACTGACTCAGAAGGTGTGAACTCATATCTTTCCTGGATATGGAGACGGCCCTTCTTGTCTGTTGTAGCGAAGAGTACCTCCACTCCGATCTCTTCCGGCTTGAGGTCACCGATATTGAGTACAACTTCAGCATTGAACTCACCACCGATTGCGACATCGCTGTTGTTGCTGTCCGGTGTCACTGCTGATACTACCTCTACATTCTTCCACTCACGGCGAAGATTCTTCTTCCATGCAGCAATCTCGCGAGCCATAGCGAAGTCATCTGCCACCATCTTGTCCACTCTCGCAGCCTGAGGTACATAGTACTGGTTGATATAGTCAGTGAGCATGCGGTTTGTGGTGAAGTTGCATGCAACCTGAGCGACACAGTTCTTGATGTACTCGATCCAGTCTGAAGAACGACCGGTCGAGAGGCTCTTGTTGTAGTATGTAGGAGCGATCTCATTCTCGATGATGTTGTAGATTGTAGCAGCATCAAGTTCATCCTGATAGTTCTGGTCATCGTATGTCCTCTCCATTGGAAGAGCCCATCCGGCGCCCTGCTTGTAACCCTCAACCCACCATCCGTCGAGAACGGAGAAGTGCATGACACCGTTCATGGCTGCCTTCTCTCCGGAAGTACCTGAAGCCTCGAGAGGACGTGTAGGGTTGTTCATCCATACGTCAACACCCTGTACGAGATATTTTGCTACTGTGATATCATAGTTAGGAACGAATACGATCTTTCCGATGAAACGCGGATCCTTAGATATCTCGACAATCATCTTGATGAGGTCCTGACCTGCCTTGTCTGCAGGGTGAGCCTTACCTGCGAAGAGGAACTGTACAGGCTGCTTAGGATCGTTCACGATTTCTGCAAGTCTGTCGAGGTCACGGAAGAGAAGATGTGCTCTCTTATATGTCGCGAAACGACGTGCAAAACCGATTGTAAGAACATCATCACGGAGAGTCTCCTTGATAGTAACCACCTGCTTAGGAGAATAGTGGCTTGCTGCTGCCGGATCGGAAAGTCTTCTCTTCACCTCATCTATGAGTTTCTTGCGGAGAGTTGTACGGATGTTCCATACCTCCTCGTCAGAAATCTTGTAGATGCCGTCGAAGCATGACTTGTCGTAGTGATGTGTCTTGAATTCATCGCCGAATACCTTTGCGTGAACCTCCTTCCATTCAGGAGCAGTCCATGTAGGATAATGCACACCGTTGGTAACATAACTTACATGAAGTTCCTCAGGAAGATAGCCTGGCCACATATGACCGAGGATGTCACGGCTTACCTCGCCATGGAGCCATGAAACTCCGTTCACCTCCTGCGAGATGTTTGCAGCGAGGATGGACATAGAGAACTTCTCATTCACATCTGCACCGTTGTCCTTTCCGAGACCCATCATTGTCTCCCAATCGATCTTCAGGCGCTGCGGATAATGTCCGATATATTTGCGGAGCATTCCCTCGTCAAATGCATCGTGACCTGCAGGGACTGGAGTGTGAGTTGTGAAGAGAGATGAAGATCTCACTACTTCGAGAGCCTCCTGGAACTCAAGGTTCTGCTCTGAAATGAGTTCACGCAGACGCTCAAGACCGATGAATGCCGCATGTCCCTCGTTGCAGTGATATACCTGTGGTGTGAAACCGAGTTTACGGAGTGCGCGGATACCGCCGACGCCGAGGAGAAGTTCCTGCTTCAGACGGTTTTCCCAGTCACCACCATAGAGGTTGTAGGTGATCGACCTGTCCTCAGGAAGGTTCTCTGGAATATCTGTATCGAGGAGATAGAGTTCCGTACGACCTACATCCACTCTCCACAGACGTGCATTGAGGTTACGTCCAGGGAAAGCGACGCTGATGGATACCCAGTTGCCGTTCTCGTCACGAACAGGAGATGCAGGAATCTTCATGAAGTCCTGAGCCACGTCCTCTGCAACCTGCTCACCCTGTGCAGTGAGTTTCTGGTTGAAATAACCGAATCTGTAGAGAAGACCTACAGCAACGAGGTTTGTATTCATGTCGGATGTCTCCTTGATATAGTCTCCTGCGAGGATACCAAGACCGCCTGAATAGATCTTGAGTGATGTATCAAGACCATACTCCATACAGAAGTATGCAACAGAAGGGCTTGTACGCTCTGCCTTGAGAGACATATATTCGTTGAACTCCTCCATAACTGCCTTGAGGTCAGCGAGGAACTTGCTGTCTTTCTCGAGTTTCTGGTATCTCTTGAGGCTTACCTTGTCAAGCATCGCGATAGGATTCTGTCCTGATGCTTCCCATGCCTGAGGATCTACAGAAGCAAAGAGGTTCTTTGCTGATTCGTTCCAGCACCACCAAAGGTTCTTGGAGAGTATTTCAAGGTCTTTAAGACTTTCAGGGAGATGACGCGACACGAAAACGCTGTTCCATGTCGGCTGATTTACTTCAAATTTCTTGTACTGCATATGTTTGTCTTTCTTAGTGGCAGGATATGATCCACCTGCCGCCATTAATTTTTCAAGTGATTTTGAATAGGCTTCCTTATAATATATGATATTGTTTTCCCAAAGAGCGATTTCCGAAACCTCCTTGGCATTCTGCATATATTTCTTCCTTACATCCTTGCGCAGAGAAGCGATCTCGACTATACGCTCGGCCACACCTGCTACCACATCAAAGTAGTTTGAATCGTTCCTGTCAAGCACTGTGATGCCAGGATGCTTCTTTCCGTAATATGTACGCACCCAAAGACCGAATCCTGCAAGAGTGGTGGTAAGAGTAGGGACTCTGAAGGCCAGACTCTCGAGAGGGGTATAGCCCCAAGGCTCGTAATATGAAGGGAACAATGTCAGGTCGAGACCTGCTAGAAGGTCATAGTAAGGCATGTTGAACACACCGTCGTTGCCATTAAGATATGATGGAATGAAATACACCTTGACTTTATCACCTACGGAATTTACAAGTTGCACATCATTGAGGCGACGGGTCACACTGTCATATTCAGGGTTCATCAGGTAATGCGAAGTCCTTGTCACATATCCTGACTCATTGCCTTCCAGTTTGCTCACCAACTGTTTGTCCGGTCCGTTATGTCCTGAAGGAATCATTATGAACGCATGAATCTCCTTGCCCTTATAGTCTGAACGGTTGAGAGAGTCAAGAGCATCGATGAATACGTCTATACCCTTGTTCTTCCACTCGTAACGTCCGCCTATTCCGACAAGGACAGCGTTATCGGCAATTTTCTCGCCAGACATGGCCTGCGCCACTTCGACGAGTCTGTTTCTTGAAGCCGCACGTAACGACTCATACTCCTCATCGGTAGCAGGAGTGAAACTCGGCTCGAATCCGTTAGGGGTTACTACATCTACTTTCCTTCCAAGGAACTGACGGCATTCCTGTGCCGTGATATCACTTACAGTAGTGAATATGTCGCTGTTCTCTGCGGCTTTCTTTTCCAGAGAGTGTCTGGCGACAACATTGAAATGACGCGCTTTCTCATCGGCATTGTACCCATGCAGGCCGTCATAAAGAGGGAGATTATTACCGGCAATACATCTGCCGATTACAGTCGCATGCGTAGTGAACACCGTTGCCACCGGCACATTTGCAGACTTCAGGTAAAGGAGTCCGGTACCGGTCATCCATTCATGGAACTGCGCGACAACCTTGTCAGAAGATTCAAGATTGAAATTATAGAAACTTTCGATCACCCTACCTGCTGCATATCCGAAAAGTGCAGATTCACGGTAATCCCAGTTACCGGTAAGGGAATCAACACCGAAACGTTTCCAGAATTCAGTCAGAATCTCGTTCTGGCGAGTCAGAAACTGCTTGAAATCCACGAGGATAGCGGTCGGCTTTCCAGGTACGTTCCAGCGTCCTATACGGACTCTGAGACCCTCGGAGGCTGCCTGAGCCTTCCAAGACCTGTAAAGTGACGGATCCTCGATGAAGTCAGGATTGCTTACCTCGTCCATCCACACGTCAGGTCCTACCATGATGTGGTGACGCTTGTACTCACTCTTGAGATACAGCGACTTGGTGGCTATCACAGTATAGATACCGCCCACCTTGTTGCAGACCTCCCAACTGACTTCAAACAGATAATCCGGTTTGATAAGTTCTGTTTTCATTATTAATATAGAATTATTTAGTGTCCCCGGCCAGAACCGTAAAGTCCTGTCCGGGGATATTAGTGTTCGTGTATATTACGTAGAGATATCTCTACTTCTTTACAGTCTTCTTTGTTGCCGGCTTCTTCGCCGCTGCTTTAGGAGCCGCCTTCTTTGCAGTCTTTGCTGCAGTCTTGGCGGTCTTCTTTGCGGCCTTCTTTGCAGGAGCCTTCACTTCTTTTGCGGCTGCAAAGTTAACATCTGAAACGGAAATTGCATCATCAACACGCAAAATAAAATCACTAAGAACGTTCATATAGTTGATAAACGCCTCATATGGAGTATCATACGGGTTGAAATATTTATGCACAGCACCGTCTGAGAAGAACTTTGTACACATATAGTAGAAATGGTCGCTCTCCTGAAGATGTCCGAAATCAGCCCAGAGTGCCTCATCGTTGAGAAGAGCCAGTTTCTCAATCTGGTCGTTGAGTTTGTTGAATGCATCGTTCTGGAGTTCGTTTCCGAGCCATGCAGTCACATCACGCTCCTCGTCAGCCCAAGAGATAGGGTCGAACACGTCGAGTTCGCCTACCGGACGGTGCTTCTTGGTTGCCTGTGATGGGGTCACAAACTCAAACTCGCCGTCTGCGAGAACCACTTCAGGAAGGCATCTCATGAATTCGAATATTCCGCTTGAAGCCTTCTGGTGCTCACCGAATGTCTCATAATCCATGAAGAGGTTGATGATATCCTCGTTCTGAGCGGCTGATTTCATCCAAGAGAGATACTTATCACCGGTAAGCGGCCAATCCTGCCATCCTCTGTCTGAGAAACGGAATGCGATGTCGTCGCTGAGTGAAGAGTTCTTCAAGAGAAGTTTAAGACCTGATGCATTAGCGCAACTGTATACGAAGTTAGGACTCTTCCAACCGAGAACGTGCTTTGCACCCTCAGTAAGCATGGTCTTGAATCCCATCTCGTGTACCATCTCACCGATTGCATCGGAATAGATGAGTTCAGTGTTGCGGAAAGCCTTAGGAGTCACACCGAAATAGTGTTCAATAGCCTCTTTGTGCTTGAGTACCTGATGCTTGAACTCAGACTCTGAAGCGAGAGAAGCAAGTGAGTGATAATAAGTCTCTGAAAGGAACTCCACGCAACCTGTCTGAGCAAGTTTGCGGAAACTCTCGATTACCTCCGGAGCATATCTGTCGAACTGCTCGAGTACTGAACCGGATATTGAAAATGCAACCTTGAACGCTCCCTTGTTTGCCTCGATGAGGTCAAGAAGAAGGGCATTCATTGGAAGATAGCACTTCTGAGCCACCCTGCGAAGAATGGTCCTGTTTGCAAAGTCATCGTAATAGTGTGAATCCTTTCCGATGTCGAAGAATCTGTATAATCTCAATCTGTTTGGCTGATGAACCTGAAAATACAGACAAATACTCTTTTTCATGATATAATGTTTTATTTATTGTCAATAACTTCCTGATAAATTCCCTTGATCTTGGCAGCAACATCATTCCATTTGATGCTGTTCACCTCATCATAACCGCAACGTGCCGCAAGTTGTGCAATTGCAGGATATTTGAGCAGACCGTAGATCTGGTCCGCCATCGCATCCACATCCCAGAAGTCCACCTTAAGTGCATACTTCAGGATTTCAGCACATCCTGACTGCTTAGAAATGATTGAAGGCACATTGGTCTGCATTGCCTCGAGAGGCGAGATACCGAACGGTTCCGAAATAGAAGGCATCACATACACGTCCGAAAGTGCAAACATCTTGTGCACCTCCATTCCGCGAAGGAAACCGGTGAAGTGGAACCTGTCCGAGATACCCAGACGGGCGACATGGCGGATACATCTGTTGAGCATATCTCCGCTTCCTGCCATTACGAAACGTACGTCATTGCATCTTTTGAGCACCTTTGCAGCAGCCTCGATGAAATATTCAGGACCCTTCTGGTAAGTCACACGTCCGAGGAAGGTAACCACCTTCTCCTTGACATTCCTCTCAACTTCGAGTTTCTCACGACCGCTGAAATCCACAGCATTGTGTACTGCAACAACCTTTGAAGGGTCGATGCCATAACGGTTGATGCAGATATTCCTTGTAAGTTCAGACACTGCCATCACCTTGTCCGCAGCCATCATACCCTTTGTCTCAAGGTCAACCACGCGGGTATCCACCTGGTCGTCGCTTGCACGGTCATATGATGTTGCATGCATATGCACCACGAGAGGCTTTCCTGTAAGTTGCTTTGCAGCGATACCTGCGAGGTATGTGAGCCAGTCATGAGCATGGATCACGTCGAACTGGTCCTTGTACTGCATGGCGATGGTAGCACCGACCATTGCATAACGGGCAACCTCCTCCATAAGATTTGCGCCATACTTTCCGGAGAACTTGTATTTCTGACCGTACTGTACACGGAATCCCTTGATCTGTCTGCGGCGCTCTTCCTCGACCATTGTCTTGAAGTCCTGAGGATCCACATAAGGAACCATGTTGGTACCGATGTGCACGAACTGCACCTTTCCGAGGAATTCGTCCACTGTCGCACTTACGGTATCGACAGCGACATCACTTGCATTGATGATCTTGACAGCGCTCTCGTCCTCGTCACCCGAAGCCGAAGGCATCACGAAAAGAACATCGACATCATTATAGGCAAGACCTTTGGTCATACCGTAGCAGGCTGTTCCGAGACCTCCTGCAATATGAGGAGGAAACTCCCATCCAAACATCAATACTCTCATTTCTTATCCTCCTTCTTATATTGATTCATTACATATTCTATATGAAGCAGAGCAGCGGTACTCATGGCTGAGGCGATTGCACCGTGCGGCTCATGAGGTGGGTCTCCATCGTAAAGTTCCGAGAAGCAGCCCACTCCGTGCTTGCTGATATCCTCAAAGAAACCTTCTACAAGGTATTTTGCCCTGCCGTAGAATACCTCACCCATCATTCTGAAGCAGAGATCAATATACGGTGCGAGGAGTTCCGGGAAGGTACATCCCTGATGGTAAGCGAGGTCACGGTCGATCTGCGAACCTTCATATACACCCTTGTAAGCCTCGTTTCTTGGAGAAAGCGAGCGAAGTCCCCTCTTTGTAAGGAGTTCGTCATTGATTGTCATCACGATTTCCGCGATGACCTCATCATCTACCGGACAATATTCCAGATATGCAGGAACGAGCATGTTCGGTCTTACTGCCTGGTCCACAGGGCCGTTACCGACATAATCTGCAAGATAGCCCCACTCCGGTTTCCAGAACATAGGCTGGAAGTTTTCCTTCACGAGGTCTCTTACCGGTGCCCATCTGTCGACAAACGCGCTTTTCTTCGGACCGTATTTGTTCTCCATGTCGATTGCAAAGCAGAGGGCGTTGTACCAATATGCATTGGTCTCGACCTGATAGCCCGCACGCTCCGTCACCGGACGTCCGTACACATAGGCATTCATCCATGACAGGGCAACGCCGTCCATCTGTGCCCAAAGGAGTCCGTTAGGATGCATTGCTATCTCCTTTCTGCAGCCAGGAGCATAACTCTCGATGATTGCCTTGAGCACTTCACCGTACTTCTTCCATATCTGCTTTTCCTTTCCGCTGAAACGGATGTACTGCTGGATGGTCTCGGTAAGTCTCAAAGGAGCCTCACACTGTGTGGTACGACGATAGAGACGCTCCTGCTCATCCGAGATGAGTGTATCAAGGACATTCTCGAAATCCTCACAACTTCCGTCTGCATAAAGCGTAAGTCCGGGGAGTGATGCGATGGTCTCGCGCAGAAGACCTGTCTCGAGCCATGAGAAACCGGCATTGATACGGGTCTTGCCATCCTTGCGGCATTTAAACATCTCAGCATTATGAACAAGGAGATCGTGGTATGTCTCGATCTCATCCATCTTCTTGAGAGTATCTGTGAACTTTCTCTTTAGACCCTTCGAATTCACTTCATTTACAGAGGCAGAGAACACGACACTGTCACCAGGCTTCATCTCGAGAGAGAACACACCGGGAACGAAAAGGTCCTCCCTGCAATCGAAACCACGACGATACTCGTCGGAATAAGTCACTCCGCTATACCAGTATGGCTGATACTTGAATGTCTGTTTTCCAGAAATCTGCATGTTCAGATATGGGAAACCGTTGTAGAGACGGAAAGCGACACCGTTATCGATCTGATCATAGCCTGTATAGGCATCCGAGTTCTGCGAAGTAAGGCTGTGAACACTTCTGAATGCAAGGAAAGGCTTCAGCATCAAGGTAAGTTTTGATGGAGCCTCAAGAAGTTCATACTTGATGAGAACCTGATCATTGTCAGGGACCATCATGATTGTCTTGGTGAACAGGATACCTCCGACCTTATAGGTCACTACAGGTACAGGGTCAGCATCGAAATCCACGATGTACTTATGGCCCTTAGGATCATAAGTATCTCCATAGCAATGGATTCCGAGGTTGAATTGCTTACCTCTGAGGACCAGACTTTCATCCAATGAGGAAAGAAGCATATACTTTCCCCCACCCAGTTCATCAACAGGAACGGCAAGCAGTCCGTGATAGCGTCTTGTATTACATGTCACGATAGACGTGTTGCAATACGCACCTGCCTCATTCGCCGCGATTATCTCACGCTTGAGCGAATATTCCAGGTTGACCAACTCTGACTTGTTGAATTTTAGAAAAGCCATAGATATGTTGTTTAAGTTATATTAGTCAAGTTTCTTCAATACAATTGCTGTTCTGCTCGGAAGGTAGAGAGAGAGACTCTCATCATATTTACCGTTTCCGTTTTCACTCCTTGACGACAAACTAAAATGTACCTCCCCAGTCTTTATTCTGGAGAAGCCGTCAAATTCGTTTTCGTCCGTATTAAGCACCACTTCGTATTTTCCGGCCGGTGCGGCAAAACCGTAATCGGCGAAAGAAGAGGTAGGATTGAAATTGAGCGCAAAGATACAATTTTTTCTCTTGAAAATAAGAATCTTTTTTTCTTCATCCTGCACAAAAAGTTCAGGACCCTCATCCAGAATCCCCTCCTGCTGTGCCAGATGTATCATTGCCTTGTCGAAATTCCTCAAATACCTGTATCTCAGGTAATCCGGTTCAGCGAGAGACCACTGCCTTCTGGCATGCTTGTAAGACCATCCGTTACCCTGACGAGGGAAATCTATCCACTCCGGATGTCCGAACTCGTTGCCCATGAATGTAAGATATCCGTTTCCGCAGGTAGCCATTGTCACAAGACGTATCATCTTGTGAAGAGCCATGCCCCTGTCGACTATCGGAGACTGTGATTCCTTGTTCATGGAAGTGTACATTTCTGCATCCATCAGACGGAATGCAATTGTCTTGTCACCCACCATGGCCTGGTCGTGGCACTCAGCATAACTGATTGTCTTCTCATCAGCACGCTTGTTTGTAAGTTGCCACCACATCTCGCCCATGCTCCACTGGTCGTCAGAGAGTTCCTTGATCCATTTGATCCAGTTGTCGGCAACTCCCATGCTCATGCGGAATTCAAAACCGACTCCCCCTGTCTCGACAGGAGCGGCAAGACCGGCCATTCCGCTGACATCCTCGGCAATCGTGAATGCATCCGGATTGATCTCACGCACAAGAATATTGGCGAGAGCAAGATATGCGACGGCATTTTCATCCACGCCCTGATTGAAGTAGTTCTCATATCCGACAAAAGCCTTCTCCAGTCCATGGTCCCAGTAAAGCATGCTGGTCACTCCGTCGAAACGGAATCCGTCAAGATGATATTCCTCCATCCAGAACTTGCAGTTTGAAAGAAGGAAATATTTTGTCTCATCCTTTCCGTAATCAAAGCATCTCGAGCCCCATGCAGGATGCCTTCCCTGCCAGCCGTCATAGAAATATATCGTCTCCTTGCCGTCAAAGTTTCCAAGACCCTCCGCCTCATTGTCCACCGAGTGAGAATGCACTATGTCCATCACCACCGCGATGCCCAGACCGTGAGCGTCATCGACAAGAGCCTTGAACTCCTCAGGTGTGCCGAATCGCGAACTGAGTGCATAAAAATTGGCCACCTGATAACCGAAGGATCCATAATAAGGATGTTCCTGAAGAGCCATGATCTGAAGAGTGTCATATCCTAGTTCGGCAACTTTCGGAAGGACATTGAGCCTGAACTCCTCGAATGTGCCGACCTTCTCCTCCTCCGTTGCCATTCCTATATGGCACTCATAGATGAGCGGATGAGGACGTTTTCCAGGTCTGCCGTTCTTCCACTGATATGGCTGAGGGTCCCACACCTGGGCACAGAACTGCTTGGTGACAGGATCCTGCACGGCACGTGTGGCATAGGCAGGGATACGCTCGGCACCGCCTCCCGGCCATTCTATATATAGTTTATACAGGCTGCAATGCTCCAGGAACATGGCAGGGAGGACTATTTCCCAGTTTCCGCCGCCGAGGGGTCTGAGAGCATAGGCCTCACTTCTTTTCCAGTTATTGAAATCACCGATAAGATATATCTTGGTGGCATTAGGCGCCCACTCACGGAACACCCAGTTACCCTTATCATCCCGATGCATGCCATAATAGACATGATTGTTGATGGCCTTGGACAGAGAACCGTCCACGGAATACCTTTCCTTGAGAGCCAGGATCATTTCATGTCTTCTGTCTATGACGTCCTTATACGGGAGCAGCCACTCGTCAGAGTCGTAGATCATCTTCTTTTTCATCTTTGCACACATAGTATACTGTTTTCTTTATGACTTCTTGCTTCCAAAAACCTTCAGGCGTCATTCACCACCTTCAAGGGATTCCCGTCTGCCACGGAGATATGCCCGACAGGATTCGAGAAGTTCCTTGGACCTCTTCATATATCTGTCGATATCGTCAATGGACGTATCCGGGTCTTCAACCTTTGCCGCGATGGCTTCGAGTTCCTCGACGGCCTTGGCATATTCAAAGTTCTCTTTCATTTTTCGTTTTCTTTTTTGTTTCCTTTTGCAGATCCTCACGTCGCTTCGCTCCTCAGGATGACAGGGCACGGACCGTACAATCCAGACGACCGTCTGCAAACATCACCGAGACACTGTCCCCGACATTCACGCCCTTCACTCCTTTCAGCACCAGACCGTCAGCATTCACAGCCAAAGCATATCCTCTTTCCAATATCCTTCTCGGATCCGAAGCCTCAATACGGGCCTGAAGGACATTGAGATGAGATTCCATTGCAGCAATCTTCATCGCAAAACCGCCCTTCACCCTGGAAGCCAGAGAATCGAGCAGCGACTCCTCACGGTAAAGACGATTACTCAAGGCGATCCTTATCCTGGTTTCGAAAGAGGAAAGCCTCTCGTCCTCGCATTCATACATATCCAATATATAGTCAGCAAGCGCCGTCGGAGTCTTCAGAAACTCATGAGCGACCATATCGCATACATGAAAATCCTGATCATGTCCCACTGCCGTAAGCACAGGAACCGGATATTGGGCCACCACGGCGGCAAGCGAGTAGTCGTCAAAGCAGGCGAGGTCAAGTTTTGCTCCGCCACCGCGAAGTATCAGAAGGGCATCCCAATGCTCCCCCTCATCCAATGCACGGTCCATCGCCGAAATTATGGACGAAGGCGAATCCGCACCCTGCATCAAGGCCGGGAAAAGCACAGTCTCCACCTTGAAACCATAAGGATTCTCATGAAGATGGCGGACAAAGTCCCTGTACCCCGCCGCATCCTCGGCAGACACTACGGCGAGCCTGCGCGGAAGAAGAGGCAGTTCCAGTTCCTTCTGCAGTCCCATGAGTCCTTCCTTCCGGAGACGTTCTATGGTCCTCTGCCTTTCAAGTTCCTTCACACCCACAGAAAATTCCGGATCAATATCATTGATTATCAGAGAAAAACCATACAGTTCGCTGTAATTGACCTGAACCTGAACCAGGATGGTCATGCCTTCCTGAAGCGGAGAGCCTGTCACCGACTCGAAATAAGGGGCGACAAAACGGTACTTGGAAGCCCAGATTATCGCATTGGCCTTTGCCTGAAGGCTTCCACCTTCACTCTGGGACAACTCCATATAACAATGGCCTCCGTTACGTGCCTTCATGGCACTAACTTCGGCCTTTACCCATATGCGGTCCGGAAAAAGCGATTCCACCCCTGTCTTAAGCGAATGCTGCAACTCAAGAAGGCTTATGAAATCCTTTTCCATGGACATATCATTTTCTATCGTGACAAATATATGAAAATTTATATATACACACAACTATGTTCTGATAATAAAATGTGAAAAAGATTTTCTATCTTTGTCGGCTAATTATGAAGATTACAGAAGCACTATTCTCCGGCAGCAGCACGAGGATTTCCGAGAAGCCGAAACAGAAATATCCTGAGTTCGCCTTCATCGGCAGGTCCAATGTGGGAAAATCATCCCTCATCAACATGCTCTGCAAGAACAGGAAACTTGCCATGACATCAAGCAAGCCTGGAAAGACACGTCTTGTGAACCATTTTCTGATAAACAGACAGTGGTATCTTGTGGACCTTCCGGGATACGGATATGCCAAGATGTCGGCTACCGGAAAGCAGAAACTTGAACAGGTGATAAGAAACTACATAAACCTGTCGCAGGAGATGGTGATGCTGTTTGTCCTGATTGATTCCCGCCACGACATAGGACAGATAGACATGGACTTTCTGATTGAACTGGGCCAGAGTCAGATACCTTTCGCAATAATATTCACAAAGGGAGACAAACTGGGTCCGAATGCCCTTGCAGCACAGGTTGACAAGAGCAAGCAGAAGATTCTTGAACATTGGGAAGAACTGCCTCCTGTGTTCGTGAGTTCATCAGAGACAGGACAAGGACGGGAAGAGATTCTGGACTACATTGAATCTGTATTGAAGGAAATGGAAAACAACTAAAACCCTCATAACAATGCACAACGAACATAAACTCAAGATTTTTGCCTGCAAGGCATCAAAGGATTTTGCCCTGAAGGTGGCCAAGGCCCTGAAGGTGGACCTCGGAGATTCGGACGTACTGACTTTCAGCGACGGTGAGTTCCAGCCATGCTACAATGAAAGCGTCAGAGGAGCAACTGTATTCATCGTTCAGTCGACTTTCCCTCCTACTGACAACCTTTTCGAACTTCTGCTCATGATCGATGCGGCAAAGAGAGCATCCGCTCACAAGGTAATCGCAGTAATGCCGTATTTCGGATGGGCAAGACAGGACCGCAAGGACAAGCCAAGAGTTTCAATCGGTGCAAAACTCGTAGCGAACATGCTCCACGCAGCAGGATGTGACCGTGTGATGACATGCGACCTGCATGCAGACCAGATCCAGGGATTCTTCGATTTCCCTGTAGACCATGTATATGCAAGTGCGGTATTCCTTCCATATCTCAAGGCTATGAATATCGAGAACCTCGCTATCGCTGCTCCTGACATGGGCGGTGCCAAGAGAGCAAACGCATATGCACGTTATCTCCAGTGCCCGGTGATCATCTGCCACAAGTCCCGTGAGAAGGCTAATGTAGTGGGTTCCATCACAGCCATCGGAGAGGTTGAAGGCAAGAATGTGGTGATAGTGGACGACATGATCGACACTGCGGGAACACTTGCAAAGGCAGCAAACGTACTGAAGGACATGGGAGCGGCAAGCGTCCGCGCATGCGCAACACACCCTGTATTCTCAGGTCCTGCATATGACAGGATTGCCGAGTCTGCACTTGAGGAAGTGATCGTCTCAGACACAATTCCTCTCAACAGCGACCCTGAAAAGGACAAGAGCAAGATCACCGTCCTTTCAATGACTGACATCTTCGCAAGCATCATCAACAAAGTCTACAATTACGAAGAAATCAGTTCAAGTTTCATCAACTAGGAATTGAAATTGATATATATTCCGCCGGGAAGACATACTTTCCGACGGAATATTGTTAATTTACAGATATGGAAATATTCATTGCGGCTCTGCTCCTGGTGGCACTCTGCGTCTTCGGTCTCTGTTTCAACATCATCTTCAGGAAGGACGGGAAATTCCCTGAAACTGAAATAGAAAACAACAGGGAGATGCGCAAGAGAGGTATCAAGTGCGCCAAGGAGGAAGAGATGAAGATATGGGGAAAGAAGGGACAGAACGGCGCTCCCGAATGTGATGACAGCGGCTGTGGAAGTTGTTCATCACGTGAAATATGCCGTTGATACGGTCCCGGAGAGGGACATGCAACTATCGCCGTGAGGCGGGATTTTAACAACTAAACTGATTAATTATGAGTTTATTAGCAATCGTTGGACGTCCTAATGTAGGCAAGTCCACACTTTTCAATCGTCTCGTGGGAATGAGGCAGGCAATTGTAGATGAGACTGCAGGCGTGACACGAGACAGACACTACGGCAGATGCGAGTGGTGCGGAACCGAGTTTTCTGTCGTGGACACCGGAGGATACACATCAAACTCCGATGACATCTTCGAAGAGGAGATCCGCAAACAGGTCGTTCTCGCCATAGAAGAAGCCCATGTAGTGCTCTTCATGGTGGAGGCAGGCACCGGCATCACAGACTATGACGAGGAGATCGCAGATATCCTCAGACGCAGCGGCAAACCGGTGGTACTTGCCGTGAACAAGATTGACTCCGGAGAAAAGATGTACGATGCATTCCAGTTCTATTCTCTCGGTCTTGGAGAGGTCTACAGCATATCTGCAGCCAACGGCGGCGGCACAGGAGACCTTCTTGACGCCATCGTAAAGGAACTTCCTGCAGAAGATCCTGACACTGACGAGCATCCGGAACTTCCTCACTTCACTATCGTAGGAAAGCCTAATGTGGGCAAATCGTCACTTACAAACGCCCTCCTCGGCAAGGAAAGAAATATCGTAACCCCTATTGCAGGCACTACACGCGACTCCATCGCAACCCTTTACAACAAGTTCGGACATGAGTTCATGCTTGTGGACACCGCCGGCATGAGAAAGAAGACAAAGGTGCATGAAGACCTTGAATTCTACTCGGTCATGAGGTCCATCCGCGCCATAGAACATTCAGATGTCTGCATCCTCATGGTGGATGCACAGACAGGTATCGAATCGCAGGACATGGCCATATTCAACCTTATCCAGAGGAACAGGAAGGCATGTGTGGTGGTCGTGAACAAATGGGACACCATCGAGAAGGACAGCAACACGATGAAGGAATATACCCAGGCGATCAAGGAGCGTCTCGCGCCTTTCAATGACCTGCCTATCATATTCACATCCGTAATCAACAAGCAGAGAATAATGGATGTACTTGATGCTGCTGCACATGTATACGACAACTACTCACGGAAGATAAGCACCTCAAGACTCAATGAAGTGATGCTTCCGGAAATCGAGAATTATCCTCCACCGGCATGGAAGGGAAAGTACATCAAGATCAAGTATGTGACCCAACTCCCTACCCGTTCGCCTTCATTTGCATTCTTCTGCAACCTGCCGCAGTATATCCGCGAGCCTTACAGAAGATTCCTTGAGAACAAACTCAGAAGTAACTTTGATTTTCTGGGATGTCCTGTACAGGTGTTCCTGAGACAGAAGTAATATCATGCTGGAAAAGGAGAAGATCATATTGAAAAAGGTCTCTGAGGGCGACGAGGACGCCTTCAGAGAAATTTTTGAATATTACTATCCGAAGACCAGAGTCTTTCTGGAGCAGTTCATCTCCAACGTCGAAGAGGCACAGGACCTGGCCCAGAACATCTTCATCAAGGTCTGGCTGCAAAGAAGTATCCTTGTGGATATCAGGTCGTTCGGTGCATATCTGTACACCGTCACCCGCAACAGCGCAATAGATTACGGACGGACCCGAAAGATAAAGATTCCGCTCACCGACATGGATTCCAGTCATGAGCAGGACGGCTATCAGGCGGAAAGCGACTATTTTGCAAAGGAGACCGAACTCCAGATCGCATCCATCATCGCAAAGCAACCCAAAAAGAGAAAGCAGGTGTTCGTTCTGTCCAGACTTGAAGGCAAGTCCAATGCAGAAATAGCGGAATTGATGGGCATCAGCAAGAAGACGGTGGAAAACCATCTTAATCTTGTATTGAAGGAAATCAGAAAAATAATCAGGGCCATAGCGATTTTTATTTGAAGACATTGGGTGCAACAGACGGCACATTCGTCATAATTCCGTACAACTCAAAGACTTATGCCATCACACACTTTTAAAGGCTGGGAACATATAGACGGTTCGAAAGTAAGCAGGGAAGAGATCGAACTCTCATTTGAACAGGTCATGCAGAAAGCAAGACTGATCGAAGAATCACACAAAGCCTCTCTCGCCGAAAGGAGGACCATATGGATCAGGAGGGCAATATTCACTGCTGCTGCCATCGTACTGCTTGTCATATCCCCTATTGCCGCGCTCCACATCATCGACAGACAAACCGATGCGGTGATGAACGGATATACAGCGCAGAGGGGCGAGATAGGAGAGGTCATTCTCCCTGACGGTTCGACTGTGACACTCAACTCCGGATCCACTCTGTCATATCCGGAAAAGTTCGGAAGAAGAAGGGTTGTCAGACTTTCCGGAGAGGCCGTATTCACTGTGACCGCAAGCAGAAGACACACATTCACGGTAGAGACAGATGGCATGGATGTCACTGCACACGGTACGGTATTCAACGTCAGGAACTATCCGGAGGAGACGGCAGCAAGCGCCACATTGTGCAGCGGTGTGGTCAAGGTCAGAAAAAGCGGTGGAAAAGGTCACGCCATAACTCTTGAACCCGATCAGGTCCTCACATTGGAAAAGGAGACCGGAGTCATGACGGTAAGCGGAGCCGATGCCTCGGAGATGACATCCTGGAAAGAGGGTGACCTCCGTATAAAATCCCTGCCTCTGGAACAGGTTCTCAAGATTGTAGAACGAAAGTTTGACGTCAATATCCACCTTGCTACAGACAAGTACGACGGAGCCATACTTACCGCAAAATTCATAAATGACGAAGGACTTGAGGAACTGATGGATGCTCTGTGCAAACTTGTTCCCGGAATGCAATATACCATACAGGAAAAGGATATTCACATAAGGTAAGAGACACAGATGAGAAAGATCACCTTGTGCCTATGGCTTATAAGTGGACTGTTTGCATCATTCACGTCTGATGCGCAGGATAATTCGATACTTCTTCCACAGGAAAAAATCAGATTGTCTGAGGCCTTTGACCTGATCGAAGGTCAGAGCGGCTATACTGTCGCATATAACGAAGAACTTCTGAACATCAACAGAAAGGTCCTGCCTCCCCCAACGGAGTCCGGACTGGAGGATACGTTCAGAGCATTGCTGAAGGATACCGGCATGAAGGCCTTGATTTACGGCAAGATCATTCTTATCATACCTTTGGACTCTCATGTGGGCGAGGACGGATTACCGGACAGTGACCTGTCAAGGGCCCACAACATAATCGACGAGGCGATAGTTGTCGGCTATGGCAGCATGTCGAAAAAGGACATATCGTCCGCAATCGGCACATATAATCCTATGGAACTTGAATGCACTCTCCTGACAGGGGCGGAAGCGCTGCTGCAGGGCAGGCTGGCCGGAGTGAATGTACAGGCATCTTCCGGAAGTCTGTCCAGCAGGAACAGAGTGAGCATCAGAGGTATCGGTTCTCTTACTGCCGGCAATGAGCCGTTGTATGTGGTTGACGGAATTCCTATAAGCAACACGACATCAGACGCAGGTGGCTGGGAGGGCGAACAGTTGAATTCCCTTACCGACATCAATCCCGACGACATCGAATCCATTCAGGTGCTTAAGGATGCCGCATCTGCAGCAATCTACGGATCAAGAGCGACAAACGGAGTGATCATCATCACGACCAAACAAGGTGTGAAGGGTGCGCCGAAGGTGAATGCCGATGCCAGCATGAGCCTGTCTCACATTCCGAACCTTCACAAGTTGAAGGTATCGGATGCAGACCTCTATCTTGAGGTACAGAATGAAGCCATAGACAACTACAACCGGCAGACAGGCAAGAGCGTCGCCCATATCACCAACCCATACCCTGAAAGAGGACAGTTCAGTTGGGTGGACCTTGTGTTAAGGACAGCGCTGTCATGGAAAGTCAACACATCTATAGCAGGCGGTTCAGACAGAAGCAAGTATTATATTTCAGCGAATGCACGCCACAACCAGGGAGTCATCATAGGCAGCAAGGCTGAAAAATACGGAATCAGGGCAAATGTCGGGACCGATATCAAGAAGTGGCTTTCGACAGGCATCAACATCAGTGCGAACTACAGTCATACCCATCATGTGCCGAATGGAAACATGGGTACATCCATGCTTACGCATGCTCTGGAACACAGGCCATGGGACATCCCTTACAAGGAAGACGGGACATATACCATCAAGGATGTGGACCTGCTGCACTACAACCTGCTGCAGGCTCTTAATGAGCAGAAGGCATTCAACAAGAACTACCGTATGATAGGCAATGCCTTCGTCCAGATAAAGTTCACCAAAGACCTCTCCCTGAAAAGCAGCGTAGGAGGAGACTTCATGTATGCGGAAGACTATATATACTACGGCTCCAAACACATGTACGGCAACTCTGTGGGTAAACTTACCGATGCCAGAAAGGCCTATACTTCATTGGTGACGGACAATCTGCTCAACTATAAGACGAAGTTCCGGAACGGACTGGCCATTGACATGATGCTCGGACATTCATTCCAGCAGGATATCTCCTCGACGGCATCACAGACAGGCCAGGGTTTCCCTTCAGATGAATTTGACGTAAACTCAGTAGCGGCAGAATACATCGACATGAGTACCGCCAGATCATCCTGGAGCATGCAGTCGTTCATGTTAAGAACAAGCATCAACTATCTTGACAAATATCTGATGACCTTGTCTGCCAGAACTGACGGGTCGTCGAAATTTGCCCCGAAGAACCGATATGGTTTCTTTCCGTCCATATCGGCGGGCTGGAACATTTCCGAAGAATCTTTCTGGAAATGTCATGACCTCGACATGAAGATAAGGGCAAGTGCAGGAATGACCGGCAACCAGGGAGGAATCGGTGCCTACGCATGGCAGGCACTTGCTGCAGGAGGATATAACTACATCACGGACAGCGGAATAGGTCTCATGGTCCAGGGCAACAAGAACCTGAAATGGGAAAAGGCCACCCAATACAATGCAGGATTCGACATGTCCGCATTTGGTGGAAGACTGACTGCGACTGTGGATATATACAGGAAGGATACCAAGGGCCTTCTTTACAACAAGCCGATTTCCGCAACTTCCGGATTCACGAATCAGATATGCAACATAGGCGCAATGAGGAATGAAGGTCTGGAACTTACAGTCGGAAGCGACATAGTCCTCGGAGAGTTCAGATGGCAGGGCAGTTTCAATATATCCTTTGTCAAGAACAGGCTTACAGAGTTGATTGACGATGACGGAATCCTCACCTCCGGTTCTTATCATGCCCTCAAGGTAGGTGAAGAGGTGGGAAGTTTCTATATGATAAAGATGCTCGGAATATATCAGAGCGACGAAGATGTGCCTGCACCGCAGTATAAGCAGGGAGTCAGAGCAGGAGATGTCATATATGAGGACGTCAATGGAGACGGAGACATAGACACGGTCAACGACAGCCAGTTTGTCGGTTCCGCCAATCCCCTGTTCACCGGAGGATTGAGCAGTACCTTCACATGGAAAGGGATTGACATGAGTTTCCTTCTGTCCTTTTCATACGGCAACAGACTCTATCAGACATGGACGGGAGGACTCAGACTGGGAAACGGGCTGTGGCCTGCCCAGAAATCCGAGGCTCTTGCGCGCTGGAAAGGCCCAGGAACAAGCAATTCGGTCCCTAGGGCGATATACGGAATGACATGGAACTCAACCAAGTTCATAAACACACGTTATCTGCACGACGCATCATATCTGAGGTGCAGCACCTTGTCCATCGGATATACACTGCCTGACCTTGCCGTCCGGAAAATCGGAATCGGCAGCATGCGCATATATATACAGGCAGACAACCTGTTTCTGATATCTCCTTACAGATTCATCGACCCGGAGGTAAACAGCAGTCTCGACGCCACAAAGATGGGATTGGACAACATGTGGCTCCCAAAATCAAGGACATGGTCGATGGGTATCAAGATAAAACTCTGATCATGAAGAACATTGGCGTCATATTGCTTTGTCTGGCACTTTCCGTATCCTGCGGAAGGTATCTCGACCAGAGTCCGCACGATGGGATTCCTTCGGGAGAAATAACGCACGAGCATGCGGAACTTCTTGTGACAGGATTATATAACATCGTGCAATACAAGCCGACATTCAACGGATGGGCACTCTTTGACCTGATAGGAGGCGACATAGTCAGGACAGGAGCGACAAGCACCAATACTCCCGAACTCATGGTAGAGTCTGCCATTGCCCCGGACATGAGCATCGTAACAAGTCCTTGGAACGGTTATTTTGCAGGGCTTTACCAAATAAACACAGTACTGGATTACGTTAAAAGACTTCCTGATTCGGCTCAGAAGAATTCAATGGAGGGCACATGCCATTTCTTCAGAGGGCTTTATTACTACAATATGGCTGCAAGATGGAGGTCGCTGCCAATAATCAAGACCCCGTCGGGAGGAGAGGAGCAGAAGCAGCAGAGCGAAGAAAATGTATGGGAATTCGTTGCAGAGGAATTTGATAATGCAATGAGACTGTCTCCCGAATTTACAGACAGGAATTATGTTTCAGCAGAGGCTGCAAAAGGGCTTCTGGCGAGGACATATCTTGCTATGGGGAAGAAGTCTGAGGCAGTCGCACTTGCCGAAGAACTCATCTCTGACAGCAGGTTCGGTCTTTCTGATTTTCAGGACATATTCAGAGGCAATCCTAACAATGAGGAGATATTCTCGTTTGCGAATCTGCTGCAGGAAGGCAAGGTCAACATGAGTTCCTATTATTATACAAAGGATTCGGGAGTGGGCGGTTCCTATAATTTCTGTCCTACACAGGAAGCGATTGAAATGTATAGCGAAAAAGACAAGCGCAGAGATGTCTCTATTGCATATCAGGGAAACAATCCTGTGCTGAACAAATATTGCGGAGGTGATGCCGGTCGTGATCCGATATATGTAGTACGTCTGGCTGAGATGTACCTTATAAGTGCAGAATGCCAGGGTCTGGAGAAGGGATCAGACAGATTGAACGAACTCCGCAGATTCAGAGGCCTTGATGACATCAATCCTTCCGACGAAGAGGAATTTCTTGATGCCGTCCTTGACGAAAGGCGCCTCGAACTCTTCGGGGAAGGATTCAGATGGTATGATCTTGTACGTTGCGGAAAGTACACAAGCGTCGTGGATGTTGATGAAAAATATACGGTCCTGCCGATTCCGGCAAGGGAACTCACCTTGAACGACAACCTTCACCAGCATCTGCTCTGGCAGGCGAGGATGCCCTGAGCCTACCTTATTCCGTACTTTCTGAAGATCTTTCTTATCTTCGGAGATATGCTTTCCAACATATATGTAAATCCCAGGTCCGACGGATGCGATCCATCAACGGTCGCGATATGTTCGTGACCCAGAAAGTCTTCGGATGTAATGAAATAGATGTCCTTGTCCGACTTCATCCTCTCTCTGATGACCTTTGCAGCAGCGCTCTGTTTTTCCGACTCGAACTTCTCCCTTGCAAGGCTGAAATTACGGGTCTCACGACGCTCTGTCTGAAGGAATATCATCGGCACATCAGGATGAGCCTTACGGACTATGTCGACAAAGGCATCGAATCTGTCGTATATTTCCTCCGCCTTAGGATTTGAGAATACGTCGAAGATGAAGGCATCAACATCCTTTATGTCGGCAAGATATGCAGCATATTCAGGCTGAAGTTTGCACTGACCGCTGAAGCCGAGGTTCATGCAGTAAAAGCCGTTATCACGACCGAAACGTGCTGCATAAGTCATTCCAGGCCTTCCTGCAGAAGCGCCATGAGTGATGCTGGAGCCATGGACTACAATATTATATCGGAAAGGATTGTCTATCGGTCTGATGACTGCGCCTTCCTCTATACCTATCTCAAGGGCGTCCACCTTGTCAAAGAGAGGAAGATAGAGAAGGCATTGCCTGGTCCCGTCCGCCATGTCGGCTACAATGGTCCCCTCGTGATTGCAGAACGGTTCCTTGACCATATCCGGCGACCCTACTCCTGCGAACACCCATTTGCCGTCCTTCATGATATAAAGGTCGAGACCCTTCTGACCTATTGCGGTCATATTGGCTCCGGAATTGGATGGACCTGTAGTCCATTTCGCCCTTATCACATGACTGTCAGTCTCAAAAAGCACCGCAAGACCGGTAGAATAACCGGCATATCTGTCGATTGTCCTGTTGGCAAACTTATACTGCGCTGTATCTATCCTTGTAAAGGCCTTGGCAGTGGATATAGGCTTGCCTATGACTGTAAGTTCTGCGGCGTCATGCCAGCGCACATTCTGCGCAGCGGCAGTCACACAGACCACCGCCGACAGAATTATTGAAATTATTCGTTTCATCTGAGATGTTTTTCTGCAAAAATAACAAATTATCTCACATTGACACTGGTCTGAAGACGCACGTCGGATACAGAAGCACCTACCATGATGTCAAATGCGCCCGGATTGACCTGCCAACTGTGGCTGTCCACATCATAGAATGCAAATGCAGACTCTGGAAGAAGAACCTTTACCTGTGCTGACTCCCCTGCCTTGATGAAGACCTTTTCATAGCCTTTAAGTTCCTTTGCAGGACGGGCTACAACAGGGCTGACTTCACCCACATACACCTGAGCAACTTCAGAGGCGTCAAAATCACCTGTGTTGGCAATAGTGAACGAGACTTCGAAGCCATCCTTTACCGGCTTGGCAGCAAGGTCCGAGTACTCGAAAGTGGTATATGTCAGACCATGACCGAATGGATATGCCGGCTGAACGCCGTTCTTCTCGTAGCCTCTGTAACCCACGAACACACCTTCACCATAAGTGACATTGAGGGTAGAATGACCACGTTTTGTCATCGGCGCCTCAACGTAATAGTTGGTATATGCAGGGTTATCTTCCGGCTTGGCCTCGATACTGAGTGGCAGACGGCCTGATGGAGAAAATTCTCCTGCAAGCATACGGGCGATAGCAAGACCGCCCTCCTGACCTGGATACCAGCCCATGAGTATAGCAGAGACCTTGTCACCCCAACGGCTCATGTCTATGCCGCCTCCGGAATATACGACAACGATCACATTGTCATTATTGGCAAGAGCCAGTTCTATCAACTCATCCTGACCTTCCGGAAGAGAGAATGTCCTGTCGTGGTCTTCTCTTTCGGTCTTCTTGTCGAAACCTACGGAAACCACAACTGCATCGGCTGACTTGATGATGTCTTTTGCGGACTTGTCATTTTCATCGACGAGTGTTACCGGAAAGTCTTCACCCAACTTGCCCATACCCTCGTAGAGAGAGATGGAGTATATAGGATCTACGGCACCTGAACCGCCTCCGCAAGGAATGACATCTGCGCGAGGACCCATGAGAGCGATCTTACCGCCCTTCTTGAGAGGAAGAGCGCCATCATTCTTGAGAAGCACTGCCGATTCGCAGGAGAGTCTGTAAGCCACTTCGCGTGAATATGGATTGTCCTCCTTGATTGTAGTGTCGAGTTGAGGACGGTCAAGGAAGCCATAGGCGATAAGGCTTGAAAGGATAGCCTCGACTTTTCTGTCGATATCCTTTTCACGGACAACCCCTGTCTCGATGAGAGGATTTATTGCCTGATAGTTCATGCTGAATCCTTCCGGCATCTCAAGGTCAAGTCCGCTTCGCACACATCCGAGCGTTGAATATGTCGAAGTCCAGTCAGACATGACGAAACCGTCGAATCCCCATTCTTCCTTGAGAGTCTTCTTGAGAAGCCATTCGTTTTCTGCAGCATGGACATTGTTCACAAGATTGTAACTGCTCATCACAGATGCAACACCTGCATCCACAGCAGCCTTGAATGCAGGGAAATAGATCTCGTTTATTGTCCTTTCATCTGCATCTGAACTTACATGATGACGGTTGAACTCCTGATTGTTAAGGGCAAAATGCTTTACTGTGGCCATGACGCCCTGTGACTGGACACCCTTGATGTACTGGACGGCAGTCCTTGAAGAAAGGAGCGGATCCTCACCCATATATTCGAAGTTGCGTCCGCAGAGAGGGCTGCGGTAGATGTTCACTCCGGGACCGAGAAGGATATGTACTCCACGTGCGCGTGAATCCTGACCGAGGGCGACACCCATTTCATAGGTCACATCCTCGTTCCATGTGGCTGCGGCTGCTACGCCGCAGGCAAAGAGGGTACTTTTTGTATTGTTTCGTACACCCTGAGGACCGTCTGCCATACGGATAAGCGGAATACCGAGGCGGTCTATCGGACGGATATAGAAGCCGTCCTTGGAGCCTCCGATATAGTCACATTTCTCTTCAAGGGTCATCTGAGAGACCAATGCCGCAGCGCGGTCGCGATGTTCCTGAGTGACCTTGTAGGGATTGTCACGACATGCGGTCTCCTGACAACAACTGCATATAAGACTGACTGCACCTATTATGGCAGGCAGAAAAAAGACGGTTTTTCTCATAAAATCTTGAGTGTTTAATCAAAAAGTGGCCATTCCGGAATGAACGGCCACCATGATGAGTTTTATGTGAATTATTTCACAGGAGACACCTTGCGGATCAGTTGGTTGTTACCATCTGCCACATAGAAGTTTCCATTCTTGTCCATTGTCAAGTCACCCTGACTCTTGAATGTAGCCTCTGCACCTGCACCATCTGTCTTGCCACCGACGAAGCCCTGACCGGCAATTGTCTTGATCACACCCTTGGTATAATCTCCACCTACGCCAGGAATGAGTACATTCAGAGTCAGAAGTTGGTTATCGTTGTAATACAAATAACCGTTTTCATCACAGTAGAGTCCTGAGACATTACCGACTGTAGCAGAGAGCGGATTTCCGACCTCACCAAGTGTAAACGCATCCTTGAGAGGCTTGACTCTTGATCCTGCAACCACAGAAATGTCACCGGAAGCGATATTGATCTTGAAGATCACCCATGCGTCGGTAGGAGTAGTTGCATTTGTTCCCACAAAGATGTTTTCCTCTTTTGCATCAAGGGCAATACCGTTAGGACGGCAGTCAAGTTTGAACTCCTTTGTGTATGCACCGCCATAAGAGACAACGACACGATTGTTGTTTCTGTCTGACAGATACATCACGTCTTTTGAGTCAAACACCAAAGACATCGGGTTATCGATTGTCTGACCCTCGAATGTATATGTGCTATACTCGGAATTAACGAGTTTACCGATTGACTTCTTGTTCTTCAATGAAACATGATACTCACCCTTCGAGTTGAATGCTCCATCCCAAGGATATTGGTCATTTCCAATCACAGACTGATCTGCAACTGTAGAAAGTGTAGCGGTAGCAATATCGATCTTATGGATACCATGACCGCCTGATGCACCTGAACCACCACGTGTCGTCACCCAAAGTGAACCGTCCGGAGCCCATGCAAAACCTTCCGGCAACTGAAGACTTGCCTCAACACCGACGCCAGGGATATTCTTTGCAGTACCATTACCGATGAAGGTAGACACTGTATATTCAGGGAGATAGTAGTATGCGAAAGCATCTGTCTCGAACGGAGCAGCACCCTTCACAGCAACCTTGATCTTATGGTCGCCAAGCGCGAGTTCAGGAACTGATATGATGATACCTTCTGCTGTAGCGGCTGTAACTGTCGCTGCTACATCACCGACTGTAACTGTGATCTCGTCTGTCGCCTCAGGGAAGCCAGCACCGAAGATCTTGATCTCGTCACCCTTAGTGGCGATTGCCGGAGACATTGAAGAATATGTCACCTCTCTTGCAAAAACGTATGTGAACATCACAGGGTCTGAAATCTGGTCGCCAAGGCTTACGATCACTGCCACCTGGCCGCTTCCTTCAGGAACTTCTACTGTGATTGCTGTTGCAGTCACTGATTTAACAGTTGCAACTGCCTCTCCGAAAAGCACCATCACATCATCTGCAGAAGTGCCGAAGTTCTCTCCTGAGATAACGATCTCAGCACCTACAGCACCCTCTGTAGGGTTGATGCCGGTAACGCTCATAGGAAGCACTTCAGGAGCCTTCTCAAGATATGTGAATGAAAGACCTTCTGCAGTCTTTTCACCTACAGTAACCTTTACATCAACCTTTCCGACAGGATTGTCTGGAAGCACTACTGTGAGTGATGTAGCAGTAGCAGCCTTGACCTGTGCTTTTGCATTTCCGAAGAACACGTCATTTTCCGCTGCTGTTGCGGAGAAGTTTTTACCCGTAATGACAGCGTCATCACCAACATAACCGGATGTAGGATTGATAGATGTCAGTTCCGGAGCCGGTGTCTCCTGTGTCGGAGTCTCATCAGGATTACATCCTGTACTGAAAAGAGCAAGCAGTGCGCCTGCTGCCAAAAGCATGAATTTCTTGTTCATAATAGAATTATTAAAGTTTGTATGTGTTATTTGTTGTATCTTACTGCGATGTACTCGATTGCACTTGCGTGCATATCACCGTTGACATCTGTTCCCACCACCGCGTCAGCATATTCGGCACCGCTGCTGCAGAGGTCGCTTACAGGGATAAGACGCACATAGACATTTTCCTTGCCCAGCATTTCGAGCGGCAACTTGAAGTCAATGCTCTTGTAACCGACAATTGATGAGTATAGCGTGTTGGCCCAGACAGAGATGTCAGGCACAGTGTATTCTCCGACAAGTTTCCATGAAGAGGCGTCTGACGGACTCATGGAATCTGTTTCAGACCATTCCACCTTCCAGAAACGTGGAGCATACCATTTCTGAGACGTATTCATCACCGATATCTGAAGCGAGAGGCAGTCTGTCGAGATGTCCTTTGTCGAGAAATTGAGCATCCAGGCATATCCCTGATTCAGGTCATAATCCCACCAGTTTCTATGCGACATTGAACAGTAGCAATCTGTAGCGCACCAGGTCTTTCCCTTCATGTTGCCTGCATTCGCAAGACGGATTCCGCTTTCCTCATCGGTTGTACTCGGAGCAAGCCACTCCAGTTCTCCTGCCCTGTTTGTAGCAACCCAGTCGCCCATCTCTTCGTTGTAATATTCCTTTTCAGGATCGATGATGATTCCCAGACCGTTGATGTTACCGTAGTTTACTCCGAACATCGAGTTGCCATCAATACCCATAGGACCGAGGTAAGAGTAGCAGACTTCAGGGTACATATGCTGACCATATGCGTCATTGGTGAAGTTCTTGGTCTCAGAGCCGGTATAACGGGTCTGATAGGTATGGGTAAACCATCCGTTCTGTCCGTAAGTCGGTCTGAGGATTCCGTTTTCGGTGTCCGGATTCCAGAAGCGATACTCTGTAAGAAGTTCCGAGAAACTGTCCTTGAAGTCAGAGTTCATGTCACCCCAGATGTCTTCCTTGCTCTGATGACGGATCTGATAACGTCCGATGTTGCCGAGTTCCTCATCCGAATCTATGTCGAGAAGGTCGGCACCGTTCTTCCAGTTGAAACGCGAGAATCTTTCATGCACAAGCACTCCTGAGAGATTACCGGAACCGTAAGGAAGGCGTGTTCCATCATTTCTATAGACACATACCGTATTCGTATACATATAGAAACTGTCTCCGTTGCGGTCACGCACGAGAAGAGGATATTTCGAAATTCTGTTTGCCTTGCCTCCGATAGAGTATCCTTCGTTGATAGGAGTGATAGAGCCTTTTCTTACAGGGAACTCCACATCCTTGATAGCGACATATGTATAGATGTCATCGTCTGTGAGTTCATTATATGCCTTGACCTTCGGTGTCACCCTGTCACCTGCAGTCTGCGAGACGACCATAGTTTTGGTCACACCCTTGATCTCAAAACGCTCAGGGTTTTCGTATGCCACGATCTTGGTACCATGAAGCAGAATCTGCACACGGTCAAACTGATTGAAGACATTGTCGGACAGAGTCTCGGTGATGAGTGCAAATCCATACTTTCCATCCGGAGACTGCACATATACAGTCTTCTTTGAACCGTCATAATCAATAGAGGAAGTGGTACTCTGTTCGTTCTCTCCGGCATTACCTCCCGGTGTGTTGCTGACAACGACTCCCTCAAGTATGATATAATCCTCCACCTTATCTCCGGTTGCGTAATCATACCTGATATTATAGAACGGAGTCACCGTACCAAGTTCTTCTCTTGCATTCTTCTGGACGAGGTTGACAAGAAGTTCCGTCAGATCACCCCAGCCATCGATATAAGAAAGAAGAACTGATGCCGTACGCACCTTGGACTGGTCCGCATTAGGCTTGACCGTCACATCCAGAGACCTGTTCAGAGTAGTCTCGTTGGCAGCGGTGATACCCATCGACTCAATCCAGTCCGCATCATCACCGCTATAAGCGGTCTGCACCCTCATATATTCAAATGGAATATTCGTAGTGACATCTGCCGATATCTTTCCTCCCTTTCCATCAAGAATGATTGAAGTGTTTAACATCTGGAGTTTTGCCTCAAGCATTCCTTTCTGCTTGATCAGGATTGTATCCTTTCTCTCGTCCACTTCACTGCAAAGTACCAATGAGGCCATACGTTTGAACTCCTCGTTCATACTTACACTTGCGCTGATCTGACCGTCGCCATTGCCCTCCATTCTGCTGAGGGTCAGCCATGGTGCATCAGACGCATATTCCACACGATATTTTCCGTTAGAAAATATATCAATCTGAATATCCCCGCCATCTGCCTCCAGGATGTATTCATTCTGTGGTGTGCCGAGTTCTACAAAGGGGATCTTTGCCGAGTCATCGACATCACATGAAGCAGCGCCCAGAACAGCGGCAGCAATCAATAGTTTTCTCATTATTTTCATAGCCTTCATTATTTCTGAGTTATCATGAATGTCGCTTTCGCAGTTTCACCCGAATCAGCCACATACTGGATACTGATCTTTCCGACCCTCATCTTTCCGGTTGTATTCTCTGACAGAGAGAACGAAAGTCCCGCCGCAGTCAATCTCACGTTGCTGACCCATTCCTTCACCTGGTCTGTCATCTCATAGAAGATATTGTCTGCATACGGCCAGATATTGTTGAATGACACCTTTACAACGATGTCTTTCTGTGCCTCCGACTCATAAGTACCGGCCACTGTGGTCATAATGAACTTAGGCGAGGCTGTGGTCTGTGTCACCTTAAGGATTGACTTCAACGGACGTCCTGTAGGATCGTCGATAGTGATGACAAGGTCGGCGTTTCGGCTTGTTCCTGTGTCATTCGCCAAGGCAGTAAAACTGAAACGGTCATATTTTGTCTGTACCGCTGTCACCCAATGAGCAGGGTCAGAAGAGGTGCCGTCGACAGCGACGGTGTCCTTCTTACCTTCCGCATCAGTATAGATGGCAGTAACCTTGAGTGCATCTTCACTGTAATAAAGGTTGCTTGACGCCTTTATCACGGCATCACCTGCAATCTTCGTCAACTCCACAGAACTGCTTTCAAGTTTATAGGTCGCAAGTGTCACAGGGCCCTCCTGAATCATGAATACCGTATCCCGGAGTTCATCCTTGGTGAGTACTATACCAACCTTGCGGGCAATACCATAGTTCGCTGAATAAGTGAATACAAGGTCGCTGTTACCGCTGCCTGTAATCTTGTTGAGACTCGCCCATTCCACAGGCTGGGTGAAGGAAGCCTTCCAGTCACCGTCCGCATACACGAGGACATGAGTGGAACCGGCATCTTTTGAAAGGGTGATCTTGCGCTGAGCCACAGAGAGAGGAAGATCCATCTCGAAAGGCTTGTCACATGCCACCATCAGCAGAAGCGAGGCAATCAATATAATATATCTTTTCATCTTCTTCGTCCTTTTACATTCCGTACATTGCGTACTCATCGTTATCAAGTTTATTCTTGGAATATACTACCTGCGTATCCGGAATAGGATAGTATCTATGACATGGTTTTGCGTTGTTGAGCAAAGTGGTATAGTCATTATAGTCATTTATGGACTCCCACCATATACCCCAACGTACAAGGTCGTATTTACGCTGGAACTCTCCGAAAAGTTCCCTTGCCCTTTCCTTGCGGATCTCATCCTGCAGACGGGCAAATGTCCTGAACGTATAGTCACCTACTCCTGCACGGTTACGTACCATGTTGAGATACCTGACAGCACTTTCGGAATCTTCAAGTTCACAGTAACTTTCAGCCATAAGAAGTACGGCATCTGCATAACGGAACACCTTATAGTTGTTCGAATCGTTGGTCTGCTTCATGTTCGGGCACCAGAACTTAGGTCCCATCCAAGGACGGGTGCTGTTCACGAGGCTTGAAAAAACCTGACCGTTATAATCCCATGCTGTATTGAGTCTGTTTCGTTTATCGGTACTCATCTTCGGCACAAGACCCTGACAATAATAGACTGTCGGACGGGCAGACTGCCATGTTGTGGCTTCATCACCGAGTTCCTCGATTTCAACACCGTCATATACACTGCCTGTCTTTCTTGTAGGCGTACATATGCTTGCCACGTTCGAGCAGTAACTCAGACCGCCCTCCACATAAGAGTGCTGTACCTCAAAAATGGATTCAGGAGTATTCTTGTTTCGGAACATCACGTTGGTCTCAAGGTCATATTCTGCAAGACTTCCGTAAATCTTCTCAAGTTCCTTGCACGCATCAATCGCCTCCTGCCACTCATGATTCCATGTTGCAAACTTCGCGATGAGCATCCATGCCATTGATGCACCGACACGCGCTCCAGGATTATCACTCGTCCTTGACTGAGTCACCTTAGGAGCAATATCCTTAAGGTCCTCGATGAGTTTCGCCCTGGTCTGGTCCGCATCCATTCTAGGGAGAACCGCGATACGCTGCAACGCCTCGTTATCTGAGACATCGTCAAGATAGAACGGTACGTCTCCGAAGAAACATGTAAGTGTCCAGTAATAGAATGCCCGGAGCGCCTTTGCCTCACAAAGCAGTTCATTCCTCTGTTCTTCTGTAAGAGCCTCGCTCCTTTCTATACCGGCAACCGCAAAGTTACTTCTCTGCACACCCAGATAGCACTGCTGCCATACTGTAGCGCCGAAACGCGGCTTCACCGGACTGATGTCCAACTGAGCGTCGTATGTTCCCGAAGCACACCATATCACGTCTGTGGCACATTCTGTAGCCAGCATGTAGGTGTAATTGTATATTGACTTGATCGGGATATAGCAACTGTTCACCACGGACTGACACTCCGAGTATTTACGGAAGAAATTATCCGGGGTAGACACTGATGAGGTATCTTCCTCTAGCGAACATGACACTCCGGCAAGTGCCAGGAAAGCCAATGTCGCAATCATTAATATCTTATTCAAAAAATTCATATCTGCTTGGGTTTAGTATCTCACCTGAATGCTGAATGTGAATGTCCGTGGCTTCGGATATGCTCCAAGGTCCACACGGCGGAGAGTCGAGGATGTTCCTTCACTTGACACGTCCGGATCGAATCCGTTGTAGTTCTTCCAGAGATAAAGGTTCTCTCCAGAGAGAGTGAAGGTCACGTCCCTGATACCGTTCTTCCAGAACTTGGATACGTCCAGAGTATAACCCAGACTGATGTTCTTGAGTCTGAGGTAAGAGGCATCGTGAATCATGAAGTCACTTGGCAAAGCGGTGTCAGTATATCCCGCACGAGGGATTTCAGACTTAGGGTTACGCTCCGGATGCCATGAGTTGAGCATGTATCTGTACTGATTGGTATGAATACCTCCGGACTGGTAGAACTCTCCGTAGTTGTATATCTTTCCTCCAAGCGAGTAGGCCAGATATACACCGAGTTTGAAGTTCTTGTAATAGAAGGTATTCTGCATACCACCATAGAGATATGGGTCAGCACTGCCCTGATATACGAGGTCATCCTGATTCAGGACTCCGTCATGGTTTATGTCATAGTATCTTGGAGTACCGTCCTCATTCTTCGCATTGATGCCGACATAGGCCTTGGTCTCGGCATTCCTTTCCCTCTCCGCATCAGACTTCCATACACCGCCATACTTGAATCCCCAAAGAGAGTTGAGAGGATAACCTTCCACATAACCATACATCATGTAACCGTTGTTACCCGGCGACTTGAGAGCGGTCACGAAATCTTCCGATCCGATGTCGATGACCTTCTGCTTGTTGTGTGAGATGGTGAATGAGGTTGTCCACTGGAAATCCTTTGTCTCTATATTGCGAGAGTCGATTGTAAGTTCTACACCTTTGTTGGATATTTCACCGAGATTGCAGAAATGAGACGAGTAACCTGTCTGATTGGCAACCTGTACGGTGAGGAGAAGGTCTGTTGTCATTGATGTATATGCCTCGGCAGTCAGGGCAAGTCGGCCTGAGAACAGGGTCCAGTCCAATGCAAGATTGTATGAGGCTGTCTTCTCCCAGGTAAGTTCAGGCTGAGACAGACGGCTGCGGTAGAACGCTACCGGCTGGCTTCCGTCAAAGAGGTATCCACCTGTTGTGCTGCTGAGGGCTGCAAGTGAATAATATGCGCTGATGGCATCGTTACCGGTCATACCCGCACTGAGACGGAGCGAGAGGTCATCTATCCATGTGACGCCCTGCATGAACGATTCGTTCGAGATATTCCATCTCAAAGCGGCTGACGGGAAGAATGCCCATTTGTTATTGGATGCAAAGTTGGAAGCACCATCGTAACGTCCTGTCGCAGTGATATAATAGCGTGACTTGTAGTTATAGTCGGCACGTGCAAATGCAGACATCTTCTGCTTTGCATTGTATGATGTTCCGGCACTATAGGTCTCTTTGTCAAGCACTGCGTTCATATTGTTCCACATGACCTCGTCATCCATATATCCCTTACCCGTGAGCGAGAGATTATGGGCATTGTAGCGATATGCCGAGAATCCCACCATCGGTTGGAATGTATGTCCGTCCTTCTCAAGTTTGTAGCGGGCTGTGGTCTCACTTGACATGGACATTTCATTATACTCCGCCCTGGTTGCTTCACCACCCTCATTGGCAGTCTTTGCAGGAAGCGTTCCCGGCTTGTACTGATATGTAGAACGGAAATACAGGTAATATGAAAGAGTACTTGCAATTACCAGATTCTTTACAGGAGTGACCTCGACATTGATGGCGTGATTTGTCGAATTACGGTCTGTGTAATATACGTTCTGATCGATCATCGACCTCGGCGTATTGATCTTCTGTCCGAGGTTGTAGAGCGGGTTCTCGGAGTCTGTCGGTTTGATAAGCGGAGACAGGTACTGCGCTCCGTTCCACCAACTTGTACCACCGATGGTAGCCTTGTTCTCGTCGGTATGACGCCATGTATATGAACCGTTGTATGAGGCTTTGAGCCATGGGAATATCTGTCGCTCTCCCTTGATACGTCCGGTGAAGCGCTTCTGTCCGCTGCCGTCGATGATACCTTCAGTGTCATTGTAGCCTAATGAAGCGAAGAAGGAACCCTTGGCATTTCCACTTGTGAGTGAAAGACCGTAGTTCTGTGCCACAGCAAGACGGGTGATTTCCTCGATCCAGTCAGTTCCCTTGCCATATCCGAGCGGATCCGCATATACAGAGCCGGAAAGCGGAGTTGAAGAACCGACATTGGAATGACTGGCATCTGATCCGAAGTAGGCATAATCGTTACGATACTGGGTGAACTCTGCCGCATTCATGATGTCAAGCGACCTTGGGAGGTGTGACAGACCGACGTCCGCCTTGAAGGATATATTCACCTTTCCTTCGTTTCCGCTACCCTTCTTGGTGGTGATGATGATTACGCCGTTCGCACCACGGGAACCGTAGATAGCGGTGGAGGAGGCATCCTTGAGTACCGAGATGCTCGCGATATCGTCTGAGTTGATGTCGTTAAGGTCATGAATCGCATCTATGACTCCATCGACCACAAACAAAGGCTCGTTAGATGCGGAGATCGATCTGGTACCACGGATACGGATTGTGGTGGTCGAACCCGGCGCACCGTCAGTCGACATGAAGTCGGCTCCTGCAATACGTCCCTGAAGAGCATTGTCGATAGAGAGTACAGGTGCATCCTTGATGTCACCCATCTTCACATTTGCCACCGAACCGGTAAGGTCGGATTTCTTTGCGGCACCGTAGGCAATCACCACCACATCCTCCAGGACATTCTTGTCCGGCTGAAGTCTGAAATCAATGACTGTACGGCTTCCTACCGTCTCCGACATAGGCGTGAATCCCATATACTCCGCGGTCAGGACATCTGATGATTTAGCCACAATAGTATAGGCTCCATCCAAATCTGTAATGGATCCTGTCGATGTACCTGAGATTGTCACATACGCTCCAATCAGAGGTTCTCCTGTGTTGTCATAGACATGACCCTTGATTGTGGACTGAGCCATTGCAGGAAGAGCCGCAAGCATCAGGAAAAGACCTGTCATGACACTTAGTTTCTTTCTTAGTTCCATCTGATTAAGTTTTATTTGTTACGCGCTGCCAGGATCTTATCCTTTCCGCTGCCTTGATTCAACTTGAAATAATCCTCGTCAAGACCGTCAACGAGTCTCATCACGCAGATGTCATCGACAAACAGACGCGAGAGGCCTTCGCCAGACTCACCGGAGGTGATCTTGATTCTCGTATTGGTGGTCAGCGGAGATTTTTCAGTTTCCTCGATAAAGACCATGAACCAACTGTCCTCGCCCCACAACTGTGACGGATCTTCTGCATCAATATTGATGTATGGTGCGGTCAGCATGATGCGGGTAGTCTCCTGCGGAAGATTGTCCTTTATGACACCGCCTCCGAGAACCTCCACACTGAATCCGTTTTCATCCTTGGAACCTTCAGGAGTCTGATAGGCCGAGGCTCTGAATGTAACGACAAGTAGAGAGTCATAACGATAGAGTTCATTGTATGGAGTAATGAGCGAACCCTTGTTACCGTTGGAATCTCCGAGTTTCAGATAACCATTCCTGGCATAGCATGCCACAGAGTTTGCAGATCCCACCTTTTCCGAGTCAAAGCCCTTGTTCTTCAGAGTTGTAGACCATTTGTCGATGTTTACCTCACCTTCGTCTACATGAGGATCCGACGAGCCGTATGCAAATGAGTCGAAATGGTCCTGAACCCTGGTTGCCGCTCCCTGATATACAGGAAGGAACATGCCAAGATTCTGTTCTGCCGCTGAAATGGAGAGGGTTCCTCCTCTGCGATAATACAGACAGCCTTCACTACGTGGATTGAACTCGATGCCGACTTTCCACACGCCTGTCCTCGATGTCTTTTCGCACGATGTCACCCTTGCCCATGGAGTCGGTGCGGCATCCTGCCAGAACACATTGAACTGATCCACGTTACTCTTGACATAGAGTTCGGAAGCACCGCCCATGACACCCAGACAACAGGCTGTCAACGGCTCATCACTGCAATCCTCGAGAGCGTGAACCTCGATTGTCTCCTTTCGCGGATCATTAAGTCCCTCATCTGTGCATGACTGCACGGCAAAGAGACCTGCTGATGCAAGAAGAATCATTGCTGATAATGTCTTTTTCATAAGTTTTATTTAATATTGAATTTCACGATTATCGGAAGGTGGTCAGAGGGTACCTGGAAATTCCTGACCTTCTCGTGTCTGACCGGTCTGGTATACTCATCCTCTACTATCCGGGCGTCCGTGACCATATCATTCAAGGCCGGAGAGAGATAGACAAAATCAATCCTCTTCCTTTCAAATGTCGTCGTATGGAAATTTCTCGGACCGCGCTCCCAGATCACATCCACATACGGAGTGTTTTCAAGGATATATCTGTGAGTGAGAAGTTGAGTTGAATTTTCAGGGAGTCTGTAGACCCAGTTGTCTTTAGGGGATACTGCATTGAAATCTCCGGCCATAAGCCAGTAATTATCGGCTGCCTGAGGATCCGTGAGTATGGTATGCCCGCATATCCATTTCATTTCCTGCTCGCGATACATATCGCCCTCCCCCCTTTCCGCACTAGCCTTGAGGACTTCAGGTGCCGCACCCTTGCAGTTGAAATGATTCTTCTGAGGCCATGTGTGCAAGGAAACAAGGTTTATGGTCTTGCCGGCAACCTTGATTCTTGCCCAACCTGCGCCGTGCGTCACCACGGTATCTTCGTCACCTACAATCTTCTCTACATTCTCGATAGGATATCTCGAGGTGATGACCTGAGGGTAGCCGTCGCGATGACCTGCCACATATATATGCCTGTGTCCATATCTCGGAGCCACCTTCTCCCATATGAAGTAGCGGTCCTCGCGAGGCAGACGATCTGAGGTGCCTGTATGATAGATAGTCTCAGCCTCGGCCCATATGCACACATCCGCCTTCTGAGCCTTTACCCATTTCACAAATAAGTCGTAATTATCTTCCTGACCTGCCCACATACCGTTCTGGATATTCCAGAAGATTACCTTCAGTTCTTTGCCTGCTGCACCGGCTGAGGCAGATAGCGCAACAACCGAGAGAAAAACCAGAATAAACCTTTTCATCTTATTTCATTTTAAAGTCGACCAGAATAGGTCTATGATCTGACGATTTACAGAAATATCCTGTCGATACGGATGTATCCTGGGAAAGGGTCGTCCATGAGTCGATGAGTATCACGGCGTTTTCAATACGGCTGTACATATCAGGCGAGACGTACATATAGTCGATGCGCTGCGAATCTCCATTGACGGATGAGAAGAAATCCTTGTCATCATTACGCTCATGGATGACATCAATCATATCCGTATTATCCAGGATATAGTCATGAAGGAGCCATGTGGTTGCAGGAACGCCCGTATAATGTTCCCTGTCAAGACGGGACTTCGAGTTGAAGTCACCCATCATGAGCCAGTTCCTGCAGTTTGAATACTCTGTGCCATTTATGATATTGTCACAGATATATTTTACTTCATGTTCCCTATGGTAGTCACCTTCGTTGTTTGCTGCAGACTGGTCCTTAAGCGACTGGTCCTTGCCCTCATACTGAGGTGCGTACTTCTGAGCATATGCGTGGAATGTTATGAAATTCATTGTCTGGCCAAGATATGATATCTGGAATACTCCGGAGCCATGTACTATCGGCCGGGACGCATCGTCTGTCTCAGAGAACTGTTTGAGGACTGAGATCGGATGCTTGGATGTGATTATCTGCGGATAGTTGTCTACATCCGCACTCTTTGAAATATAGTTGTGACCGTAACGGGCAGCGAGTTGTTTCCAACCGTTAGGCAGTGTCCTTTCCGCACCGTAGACTTTCACACCCTGCTTGTTGAAGATTGTCTCTCCCTCGCACCAGATACATACATCCGGATCATATTTCTTCACCCATTCCACGAAATTATTGTAGTTCTTGTCCTGGTCGTACCACATTCCGTTCTGGATATTCCAGCAAAGGACACGCAAGCCCACAAGCGCGTTCTTCTTACGGTCCTTGAGTCTGGTTATCATGAAGTTGTCAAGGTAAAATCCATGACTGCCCTCTCCGGCATCTACTGTGGTAAGTCTGAAACGGGTGTTGTCGTTCACATACTCCACCTCGCAACTTACATGATACCATTTCTTTGCGGCAGATGTCGATGTAGGCACGCTGACCGCATCCTTTCTGAGGACATAGGAGGAGGTGACACCCTTATAATATGTCTGTGTCTCCTCGATCTGGGCAGGTTCTCCGTCGATGGTACATGAAATGATCTTACCACCGTTGATGACCTCAAGCAGGATGTTATCTCTGAAACCGACCTTTGGACAATAGTCGAATGATATCTCCAGGTCTGTAAGGTTCTTGACATCGGGAATGACCTTCGGCTCGAATATACCTTTGTAAGTGTTTCCTGTTCCCACACCGACAAAACCCTGATATTCCTGGCAGCGATACAGCATTGAATACGAGCCTATATTTCTGCTTCTCACATACGATGGGCTCAACTGACTTGCGGTCTCCACCTTCTTGTTGGAAACGGCAGACCATGTTTCCGGCTGGATGAATCCTGCACCGGCCTTGTCATATGAAACCGACGAAAGTGCTGGTTCATAGCCCAGATATTCCTTTCCTCCGCTTACCGTCATCGGCTCCGAAGATGGAGCGAAGCCATATGTCGTACCGCCGCCGACAATGTTGCCACCCCATACGAAGTTGTCGAAGCCCTCATAATATAGCAGATTCTTATCGGGCTGGTATGTAATCTCTACCTTATGAGTCCGATCTGCCGCCACCTCGAAAGGGTCCACCTTGACTTCCATCATCCTGTGTCCGGCATCA
>SUYY01000079.1 GCA_015060205.1 Bacteroidales bacterium | reverse complement strand
TGTCGTTCGCAATACTGATAGGAATATACTCTGTAAGATTGCCTCGGCCGATGATCATGGCGCAGGCGTGGACTCCTGTCTGGCGTATGCTGCCTTCCAGTTTTCCTGCGTAGTAAAGCACATCCTTTACTTCTTCCGTTCCGTTGGCAAGTTCTTCTTTCAGTTCGGGGATAAGTTTGTAGCAATTCTTGAGTTTCGGCTTGTAGGAGACCTCTTTCTTGAATTTCTTGAATTTCTTCTTGACCTTTATCTTCTGTCCGGGATTGTCAGGGTCATCTATTTCGACTTCCTTTTCTATGAGTTTCTGCTTTTCCTCCAATACATCTCCCTCATTGAAAGGCTCTTCCACATCTTCTTCCTGTATGATCGGCTTGTCCGGAATCATCTTGGTGAGCCTGTTGGACTCGGGAATCGGCATGTTGCTTACGCGCGCCACATCCTTGATGGCGGACTTTGCTGCCATCGTTCCATATGTGATTACATGAGATATATGGTCCTTGCCGTATTTTTCCTCGATATACTGGAATACGCGGTAGCGCCCGTCATCGTCGAAGTCAATGTCGACATCCGGCATGTTGATACGGTCCGGGTTGAGGAAACGCTCGAAAAGGAGGTCATATTTGATAGGGTCGATATTGGTGATTTTCAGGCAGTATGCCACGGCGGAACCGGCTGCGGATCCACGTCCCGGACCGACTGAAATTCCCTCTCTTCGAGCCGCAGCGATGAAGTCCTGAACGATGAGGAAGTAATCAGGGAATCCCATCTTGCAGATGGTCTTGAGTTCGAATTCTATACGGTCTGCTGGGGAGTCTCCTCCATCATGTGATTCATATAGCGAGTCACCGTATCTTTCCTCGGCGCCAGCAAATGTCAGATGGCAAAGGAAGGCCACGGAGTTACAGAACTCTTCTCCACGCTCGTTTCCGTTCTTGTCGCAGCGTCCTTCGTCAATGATATGCCTGTATTTCTCAAGATGAGAGTCGATGTCGGCAAGGAATTCTTCCGGAAGGTCGAATTTCGGCAGGATCGGATCCTTGTCGATCTTGAAACTCGTTATCTTCTCTGCGACCTCCAATGTGTTTGAAATGGTCTCAGGATGCTTGTAGAACATATCCAGCATCTCTTCCTCGCTTTTGAGGTACTCCTGCTGGGTATATCTCATTCGGTCCGTGTCCGTAAGGTATGAGTTTGTCGTGAGGCAGATGAGTCTGTCATGCGCGGGACCGTCTTCCTTGCGGGTGAAATGCACGTCATTTGTAGCCACCACCTTGGTTCCGGTCTTTGCTGCCAGTTCGAATATGCCCTCGTTCGCTATGAGTTGGCGCTCGTACACTTCCTGTGACATTCCCGGAATCTCGGTCTTGTGTTGCTGTACTTCAAGATAGAAATCGTCTCCGAACACCTTCTTATGCCACATTACAGCCTTTTCCGCTCCCTCCATGTCTCCGGCTATGATAGCCCTCGGAATCTCTCCCGCTATACATGCCGAGCAGCATACCAGGTCCTGGGAGTATTTCTCGATGACTTCATGGCAGACACGCGGCTTTTCATAATATTTACCCTCGATATGGCCCGTAGAGACAATCTTCATCAGATTCTTGTAGCCATTGTAGTTCTTGGCCAGAAGAATCAGATGGAAATATGCCCTATGGTCCTTGTCCTTGATCTTATGGTCATAATGTTTTGTAACATAGACTTCGCATCCGATGATAGGCTTTATTTCCGGATACTTCTTCGCCACTTTCAGGAACTCCTTGACACCGTACATGTTTCCATGGTCAGTGATGGCAAGTGCAGGCATTTTGAGTTCTTCCGCGCGCTCAAAAAGACTGGCAATCGACGCCTGACCGTCAAGAATCGAATACTGTGTATGGACATGAAGATGGACGAATGACATGGCTCTGAATTTTAAGGAAGACAAAGATATATAATCTTCCCCACCCATTCAAAAATATTCGTTTCTATTGTGTCAAGTTGTTGATAATCAAGGGGAAAAGTTATCAACAGGGAGTAGGCCGGGACGAAACATTAGCGAAAAACTGTCATGTCGAGGGTGTCTTGTGAATGACGGGCGCATCTTGTGAATGACGATCTTCTGTCATGTCGAGCGACCGGAGGGAGTCGAGACATCTGTATACGGTCTGTTCCGAAGGTTCTTTACAGCGATTTTGCCGGGAGGGCGGATATGGTGTATGGCAGGTTTGGCGAGGGAACGGAGTGTCCTGGTTTCGTCGGAACGAGTTCCGACTCCATCCCTCCCACCGCTTTCGCGGCGGGCCCCTCCCTCTGACGGTGCCGAGGGTGGCACGCCGTCCGCTCCGTTCCCTCGCCAAACCGTCTCCTTGTCCATCCCGACCTTTCTGCCACAGATGCAGGAAGTATGCAGATGGGGAAATGGAATGACGAGCGCGGAAATGCAGGGAAACCGTGGCTGACCCTCACAGCCATGATGGGGGTCTGCCGCACTTTCATAGGAAAAGTGCGCCCGTCGAAATCATTACATCCTCCCCAGCAGTTCCTCTGCATCGGTGTTTTCCATCAGCGTGAACCCGAACCATTTCTTCCCGAGGTCTTTTATCGACGCTCCGACGAGATATACCGTATCGTCAATTATCAGAAACCTGTCATGTGCCTTTGAGAATGTCCTGACCTCGACTTGTGGGTACTGTGCATTATGCTTGTCGATGTCCAGTTGCAACTGCTTGGATATCTTTGCGGTATATATCACAGCCTCCACTCTCGCCGCCCTCTTTGACAGCATGGTCAGTACAGTGTCATCTATATAATTGTCAATCAGCACAATCCTCCTCACAGCCTTCCGTACTAAGTCCGCCACGAACGCATACGCATCATAAATCTGCCCGTCGAAGAAGATGCCCTGCTTGGGCGGAAGGGAACTCTGAATGAAGAAATCGATTTTCTTCGTATGCTCATAAAGTATTAACTCATGCTTTTTCAATTGTTTTTCAACAGAGGCAAATCTAGTGTTCAATGAATAGCCCCGTAGCAAGTGTTCTTTCAAGATAGAGTTGGTCCACCGTCTGAATATGATACCACGTTGCGACTTTACTCGGTATCCGATAGATAAAATCATTTCAAGATTATAATACTCAACTATGTAAGTCTTTCCATCTGTGGCAGTTGTCGCAAATTTTGCGACAACTGCCATATCTGAAAGTTCCTCTTTAAGTGCATTGTTGATGTGCTTGCCGATTGTTTTTACATCCCTGCCAAAAAGTTGTGCAATCTGCTGCCTGTTCAGCCATGCGGTTTCTTCTTTGATTCTCACTTCCAGCCTCGTGATTTCATCCGGTTGGTACACCACAATTTCCCCGGTGTTTTCCGGGATTGAATCCTTGTAAGTTTCCATAATATATCAGTTGTTATTACATTTTTTCCAGCAGTTCCTCCGCATCGGTATTTTCCATCAGCGTGAATCCGAACCATTTCTTCCCGAGGTCTTTTATCGAGGCACCGACGAGATAGACAGCGTCGTCAATTATCAGAAACCTGTCATGTGCCTTTGAAAAAGTCCTGACCTCGACCTGTGGATATTGTGCATTATGCTTGTCAATATCCAGTTGCAACTGCTTGGATATCTTTGCAGTATATATCACAGCCTCCACTTCCGCCGCCCTCTTTGACAGCATGGTCAGCACCGTGTCATCTATATAATTGTCAATCAGCACAATCCTTCTTGCCGCTTTCCGCACCAAATCCGCCACAAAGGTATATGCGTCATAAATCTGCCCATCGAAGAAGATGCCCTGCTTGGGCGGAAGAGAACTCTGAATGAAGAAATCGATCTTTTTAGAATGCTCTTTCAGTACGGATTCGTGGTCTGCTAATGTAATGGCATGGGATTCAAGACGTTTATTGATATCTAGACTGATCTGCAGTAGTTGTGCATTTATGCTATATCCTTTTATAAGATATGCTTTCAGCACACCATTCGCCCACTGCCTGAATTGTGTGCCGCGGATAGATTTGACTCTATAACCAACAGAAATGATTACATCCAAGTTGTATGTCTTCTGCCGTCGTCTTACTATTCTTGAACCCTCTTGTTGAACTTGTAAATATTCCTTACAAGTTGGATTTTTTTGCAGTTCCCCTTCATCATAAATGTTGCGGATATGAATAGTTATATTTTGAGATGATGTTTGAAATAGTTCAGCCATCTGTCCCTGCGTCAGCCAAACCGTTTCCTCATTTACCCTCACTTCCAGCCTCGTAATTTCATCCGGCTGGTACACCACAATTTCCCCGGTGCTTTCCTGGATTGAATCCTTGTAAGTTTCCATAATATATCAGTTGTTATTACATTTTTCCCAGCAGTTCCTCTGCATCGGTATTCTCCATCAGCGTGAACCCGAACCATTTCTTCCCGAGGTCTTTGTCAATCATCACCTGTTTGCTCCTGATGGTGAAAATTCTCTCCTCGATTTGTGTTTTGCTCTATTCCGGATGTGGATATTATTTGAATCCGATTCTTTTTCGTTTTGTTTGCTTCTCTGTATTTTCGGCCTGCATCTGTGCGATTGATTCATTGATAAGTTGCAACTGCATCATTGTATCCTCGTTAATGTCATTCTGTTCTCGCAATGTATCTTCCAGATAATGATTAAGGAGAGATATTTTGTCTTTCAAGTGTTCAATGTCGGTTGACAGGTTTTCTATAGCAGAAAAGGTTGATCGCATCTTAACAAATGCCCTCATTATATATATGTTTGCCTGGACGGCAGTCTCACTGCGTAAAAGACCGGAAAGCATAGCGACACCTTCCTGAGTAAAGGCAAAGGGCATATAGCGTGTACCTCCTCGTCCGTTTGAGGTGAAATTTCTGCACCTCAAAGCATGAAATTCTTCAGCCGTAAGTTCGAACATGAAATCAGGAGGAAAGCGGTTCATATTTGCCTTTACTGCCCTTTTGAGGTTCTTGGTCTCTACGCCATATAGAGTGGCAAGTTGATAGTCCAGAATAACCTTTCGTCCCCTAAGATCAGTGATCCATTCCGAAAAATCCTGATTTTTTGCTTTGTCAAGTTCAGGTACCTTAGTGCCCCCTGTCTGAAAATTATCCATAACGAATTGAAAAATTAGTGAAATAATAACTTAAACCTTCCCAATAAACTCCTCTGCATCGGTATTCTCCATCAGCGTGAACCCGAACCATTTCTTTCCGAGGTCTTTGATGGACGCTCCGACGAGATAGACAGCGTCGTCAATTATCAGAAACCTGTCATGTGCCTTTGAGAATGTCCGGACCTCGATCTGTGGATATTGTGCATTGTGCTTGTCGATATCCAGTTGCAACTGTTTGGAGACCTTTGCGGTATATATCACAGCCTCCACCCCCGCCACCCTCTTTGACAGCATGGTCAGTACAGTGTCATCTATATAATTGTCAATCAGCACAATCCTCCTTCCTGCTCTCCGTACTAAGTCCGCCACGAACGCATACGCATCATAAATCTGCCCATCGAAGAAGATGCCCTGCTTGGGCGGGAGGGAACTCTGAATAAAGAAATCGATCTTCTTTTCGTGATCAGAGAGCCTTTGGTCATATTGGGAAAACTTATTTTCTATGCGACTTTCCATCGACGCTATTCGTTGATTTATAGCGATGCCTTTTACAAGATATTCTTTCAGAACGATATTCGCCCATCGCCGGAACATGATACCTTTCTGTGATTTGACGCGATACCCGACGGATATGATCATGTCAAGATTATAATGCTCCACATCTCGTGTCACCCATCTGGATCCTTCTTCTTGAACTATCGCAAAATTTGCGACAGTTGGAATGTTGGCCAGTTCCTCTTTAAGTGCATTGTTAATGTGCTTGCCGATTGTTTTTACATCCCTGCCAAAAAGTTGTGCAATCTGCTGCCTGTTCAGCCATGCGGTTTCATCTTTCAGCCTCACTTCCAGCCTCGTAATTTCATCCGGCTGGTACACCACAATTTCCCCGGTATTTTCCGGGATTGAATCCTTGTAAGTTTCCATAATATATCTGTTGTTATTACATTTTTCCCAGCAGTTCCTCTGCATCGGTATTCTCCATCAGCGTGAATCCAAACCATTTCTTTCCGAGGTCTTTTATCGAAGCACCGACGAGATAGACAGCGTCGTCGATTATCAGAAACCTGTCATGTGCCTTTGAGAATGTCCGGACCTCGATCTGTGGATATTGTGCATTATGCTTGTCAATATCCAGTTGCAACTGCTTGGATATCTTTGCAGTATATACCACAGCCTCCACGCCCGCCGCCCTCTTTGACAGCATGGTCAGCACCGTGTCGTCTATATAATTGTCAATCAGTACAATCCTTCTCACAGCCTTCCGTACTAAGTCCGCCACGAACGCATACGCGTCATAAATCTGCCCATCGAAGAAGATGCCCTGCTTTATATTGCCATCAGTTTCGATATGATTGAGTATTCGTTCTATCTTGCCGTCGTTTTCTGACAGGTGTTGTTCGATTTTAAGTTGATGGTATTCGATTGTTTCAATG
>SUYY01000015.1 GCA_015060205.1 Bacteroidales bacterium | reverse complement strand
CGGTCTTGCACCACCAAGCGATGAACCGGGCTGGACGAGTTGAGCAATCCATCGTTTTTCGGGGAGTGCATTAACCTCCTCGCTTTTCTCAATTTCCTTGCTTGCTGCAATGAGTTCGCGCAAGTCGGTCAATGGTGGAATACGCAAAGAGTTGTCCGCGTTTATGAACTCGCCATCAGGCGTTTCTTTGAATCGGAATCCTCCCATACGGGAATAGTCATCAATACCTGTCAAAAAATCAAACGATGATAATCGGCGAACTGCTCTGCTTTCCTCTTGTGCCAAAATTTGTTCACGACGGAGGAGAAGGGTTCTTCCCCATCTATCAGGAAGAGCATCGGCAAAGCAGCCGAAGATATCTTTATTCGGTCGGGTATATTGTATCCCTGGATAGTTGTTAAGATCTTCACTTAAGGTGATGGCATTATATTTTTTTATCCAACTATCGGCAAACTTGAAACTATAACTGTCCGAGCCACGAAGTGATTCGTAGCCAAGTTCACCAACTAACTCAACTCCCTTGAGCCAATCAAAATCGGCATATACATACAACTTCTTCATAGCCTTCTACACCTTTTTAGACGCCCTTTCACGCTGTGGTAAATTCATATCCTGCAATGCCCTGCCGAGTTCATCATCCTTTGCCAAAGAGAGAATGTCATCATCGAGTTGCAGGGCATACAACACGCGCAGGTAGATACCAATCGCCACTGTGGGGGCACCTTTCTCAATGCGTGAAACTGTAAGCGGCGAACAAGTAGCACGCTCCGCCACCTGTGCAACACTCAAATTGCGACGCAAGCGGGCAAGCCTTATTTGCTCACCTACAATCTGCATTTTCTGCTCCAACTTTCGGGGTAATTTTGTCCCCATTGTACTCTTTGTCATAACCGTAACATATCATATAATATGCAAAGATAGTACTTTTCTTTATTTTATGATATGTTGAGTGGAAAAATATATGAATGTAACTATAAAGAAAAACTTGATAGTTCAAAATAAACGAACTCGCAAGTCAATCTTGCGAGTTCGCTGATATCATAGATATTTCTTTTCTGATAACTATTAACCGCATCGACTGGGTGTCAACTAGGTTCCAACTGAAACCGCAGACTGATGTATTAAAGTTTCTCTATTACCGGGAAGGTTGTCAGACGAAGAGTGGTACTTCCGTAAGGGACAAGATCGATGTACTGCACCTGGTCTGATTCAGGAATGACCTCCTGAGGAAGAGCAGGTGTGTAGCGGTCCTGATCAAGTGTCCAGCCCTCAACACCAGCCACAGGCACAGATATCTTGACAGGGACTGTTTCCAGATCGAACGGAAAGCCATCGGCACCGGTAAACTTGACTTGTGCACGGTCCATATAGTCGGTCACCAGCGCATAGTTCCATTTACCTGCCGGAGTCATGTTCCAGCACTTGAAATCAGGGTTGCCGGAAACCTTTCCGGCGAGATAATCATATATCTCGGTATCTTCCTCACAGTCTGATGGGATGGCATAGGAATATACGACAGGACCTCTCTGAACGCATAAACCCTGAACCGGATTCGGAACTGTCTCCAGTTCCATCGGGAGAGTGACCACGAAAGTATCACCGCTTCGCCAATCCTTTGACACTGTGTGGAAACCTCTGATATCAGAAGATTTGCACCACTCAGGTATCCTGTATGTAAAGTCCATCTTATGAGCGTCCTTTGACTTCTTTCCATCCTTGTAGAAGTCGAACTCAAATTCGATCTTTTCTTCAAAAGGATAGGCTGTCTTCTGACGGATCTTCACAGAAAGACCTTCACCAAGGTCATATACCACAGAAGAAGGACCATACATCGCTGCCACCGGATGACCTTTCGAGTCCTTCAGCCACATTCTGGCAACATAGTTAGGAATGTATCTATGAAGATTACCGATGCAGCACTCTGTCTCATGGACAGGACGGTAAGCCATCCAGGTCAGTCCTTTCTTGAAATCGTTATGATTGGACGAACCTGTCGCGATGAACTGGTTCGGACATGAGAAATACTGCATTGTACGGAAATCCTTGGTAATGGCACCGAGACCGGCATTGAAGATAGCCTTCTCAATCCGGTCTGCCCACTGACCTTCACCGGTAGCCATAAGATAGTATCCGATGGTCCATGTATAATCGGAGATGTCACAGGTCTCATGACTTGCGAGAGGGTCGTTTCCCGCCAGAGCCTCCGAACTTGAATTGACTCCGTCAATGAGCATGTTGTATTTCTCCATCTTATAGTCGGCATGAAGGGCAGCCTTGAGATATTCAGGCTTGCCAGTGTGCATATAAAGGATCATAGGCACCTTCATGATTTCGTTCATCGTAACACCATGGAGATGGAACTGAGAATCGTCAAGGCAGTTTTCCTGAGTCAAGGCCGACATACCGGCATTCCACGCATCTTCCGCTGTTTTCAGAAGCACAGGATTACCTGTGATGGAATATGTCCAAAGAAGACCCTCGACGTTTACGACAAAACGGTCCAGAGACAGAGCCTTTGCGGAATATGACAGGAAATGCTTTTCCATTGCCTGAGGGATGCGCGGATCTCCTGTAGCCTCATAATATGCCTGTACAGCCCTGAAGAACACTGCGAAAGGCCATGCTCCGAACTCCGTCTCACTGCCAAGACGGCCTGCAGGACGCTCCTCAACTGCAACAGATGCCCTGTTATGGATCTGCTCCATGACGTTCCTGACCACGGCACGGGCCTTCGGATCGGCAGAAGCCTGTGCATCGAAGTCAACCCATTTGCTGAAATCCTTTACAAGTCTGTCCACCTCGGCCTGATAGTCTCCTGCCGGAACATATGGCTGAGGATGAGCAAGAACATATTCTATATTTTCCTGCCATGTGTCCAGAAACGGCTGTTCGTCAAGAAGATAACCCAGTCTTACAAGTCCGTCCAGATAATAGGCAGTCTGCTCGTAACGCCACCAGTCCGAACCTCTCGACTCGGAATCACGGCTCAGATTTCCAGCCCAAAGGCATGAGTTGTATGGATAGGCCATCGCTTCCGGATGTCCCGTCAGTCCGTCCTTCTGGCGGACAAGGATTTCTTTCAGCCAGCCCTCCGGAGTAATGTTCTCAATCATGCCTTCATGGAATACCGAATATTCCGGAGACGGTACATATGACTGTACAGGCTCAGGGGCATTAAATGAACATGCGCAGAAGAGTCCTGCAGTCAAGACAGCGGCAATAAATCTGTATTTCATCATATCATTCATAAATTATCTGCCTTTGATAACCATCCTGTTGATGGCATTCAGACGTTCCACATCAAGTTTTACAACCTTTCTGTCATAGGTCATAAGTCCGTTGACCTCACCCTCGACATCAGTAAGTTGGGTATATACCGCAGCGGCAAATCCATAATCGACAAGATAAGTAAGCATTATCGCATACTTTTCATAAGCCTGCAGAACCTCTTCTTCACTCTTGTACTGGACATAGCCCCAGTTCTGGTCTGTCTGCCAGAGGTGTCCTTCCACAGGCCATCCGATACCACCATATTCACCGAGTACATTCACGCGGTCAGGATCGTAAAGATACATGATAGGATCCGGATAATTGTGAAGGTCATGGATATCACCACCGCAATCGGTGAAGTAGTTTCCTCCTGAAGCATAATTTATAAGACGGGTATCATCCAGAGAACGTGTAAGGTCTACAATATCTTTTGTCCTGAACTGTCCCCATGCCTCATTGAAAGGGACCCAGACAACTATACATGGGAAGTTACGGTTGGCCTTTATGACTTCGCTCCACTCGTTGCAGAAGTTCTCCTGTCCTTCGGCATCTGTCATGGCATCCTCGGTGACCTTATCGAATCCTCGGTAGTTCCATGAGGTCTTCGAGTTGTCATAAGTATTAGGCATATCCTGCCATACCAGCATTCCAAGTCGGTCGCAATGCCAGTACCAACGCGCAGGCTCGACTTTGACATGCTTACGTATCATATTGAATCCCATTTCCTTAGCCTTCACTATATCGAACATGAGTGCTTCATCGGAAGGTGCAGTATAAAGACCGTCAGGCCACCATCCCTGATCAAGAGGGCCGAACTGATAGAGAGGCTCATTATTGAGCATAAGGCTGAAATGACCGTTTTCCGCCCTCTCATATGAAATCTTCCTCATGGCCGTATAGCCCTTTACCTTGTCAATGACCTTTCCACCTCTGACTACGGATATTTCAAGATCATAAAGTGACGGAGAGTCCGGAGACCAGAGTTTCATTTCAGGTACATCAAGGCTTACTTCCTTGCCAGTCTTCTCACAGACCACCTTGCCTTCGTCCAGAAGAGTCACCTTGCAGACATCGGACTCAGCAAGATCGACATCCACACTGACATCGATCTTCTTTGAATCAATATCTGATTTGGCGAGATATGAACGTACATGAACAGGATCCACCGGTTCCATCCATACTGTCTGCCATATACCTGTCACGGCAGTATACCACACACCATAAGGATTGAGTATCTGCTTTCCGCGCGGCTGCCACGACTGGTCGGTAGAATCAAGGACCTTGAGTTTGATGCTATGCTTCCTGCCCTTTGACAGATGATCCGTGATATCGAAACAGAAAGGAGCATATCCGCCCTTATGTTCTCCGACAAAAGAACCGTCTACATACACCATCGCATGCCAATCCACTGCACCGAAATGAAGAATCACCCTCTTTCCGTTCCAGGCGAAAGGCACCTTGAACTCCCGTTCATACCAGAGCGCATCATCACCGGTCACCTTTCTGCCCACTCCTGACAAGGAAGATTCCACAGCAAAAGGGACAAGTATCTGTCCATCAGCACACTCGGAATCCTCTGCATCGGCAGCGGTGATGGCATAATTCCACATTCCGTTCAGATTCACCCATTCATCTCTTACAAGTTGAGGGCGAGGATACTCCTGATGCACATTATCAGGGGAAAGATTTTCTCCCCATTCAGTCATGATGTGATCACCTACCGGCTTCCACTGACAATCCGGCTTGCACGCAACCATTGCCACTGTCAGCATGGCTGCAAAGAAAAACTTGTTAGACTTCATATATAATAGTGTTATTATTCAACCTTTATCTCATCAAGGAAAAGATACGCCGGCTTTCCCAGACGCTCGCTCCATGAAGGAAGTGCAGGCACGGTCCTGACCACAACCTTAAGGTATCTCGCCGATGTGTCCGGAAAATCCAGGTCATATGTCTTCACACCGTCAGGCACCCTTTCCTGCTCTATCTCATATTCCTCCGAAGCGATTTCCACGAAGGATTCATTATCATCTGAAACATAAGCACTTAGCCCGAGAGGAGCATACATATCTTCCCATTTGGACACGAAAGTCCTCACGGAGACCTTGCTATAGGATTCTCCACCCATGTCAATGACCACATCCACCGGTTCTCCTCTCCAAGCCATCCACTCACCCGCCGCAGCATCTTCATCCTCATTGAGCACACCGTTGACCAGACTCTGAGGAAGTCCTGCGGAATAATATGGGGCCGGCTTTGTATTCATCGTTATAGGCTTTCCGACAGCCTTATGCCTTGTGAAATGCTGGCAATATACCTTTGTTTCAATATCATCTCTGTCGACAATAGCCTTGAACACATCGGAATCACCTACACTTACAGGACCGGTATACGGAATGGAGCAGACAGAAGGTTCGCTTCCGTCAAGCGTATAGTACATCGGAGCATCTCCCTGAGTCGTGAGAGTCACCTGAGGGCATCCGAGAGACTCGTCAACGCCTATTACCGGAGAGACTTCGAATATATGACGGGCAAAGTTGAAGCCCATCTTACGATAGAGATCCACCATACGGGTCATCTTGTCAAGGAATCTGTCATAATCCCTGTTTTCAGGAGAGCACCACTGCACCTCGCTCAGAGCACTCATCCTAGGCAGAAGCATATATTCAAGATGCTCCGGCGTCTTTATATATTCCGTCCAGAGATTAGCCTGGACTCCAAGTATATGAGACTTCTGCTCCGGGGTCATCTCCGAGGTGAAGGGCTCGAAGGAATATACCTTGCGAACATCCACAAAACCTCCTATGGCAAAAGGCTCATCCTGGATCCTGCGGCTCTGATAGTAGTCCAGATAGCAATATGAATTCGGAGTCATTATCACATCATGTCCAGCCCGGGAAGCCGCTATTCCCCCGTCAGTCCCTCTCCAGGACATTATGGTCGCGCTTTTTGATATATCTCCTGCAAGTATCTCATCCCAACCGATGATGCTGCGTCCGTGAGCGGCAAGGAATGTCTCCACCCTGTCTGTCACATATGCCTGGAGTTGAACCGCTGCGTCTTCTCCTTCAAGACCCAGTTCCTTCATCCTTGCCTTGCAGGCAGGACATTCCTTCCACCTTGCCTTGGGACACTCGTCTCCACCTATATGGATATATTTTCCCGGGAAAAGATCCATTATCTCGAGAAGCACGTTCTCGATGAACTCGAATGTCTCCTCCTTTCCGACACAAAGTACATCTGCGGAAACTCCCCACCTACCCCAGACCTCATATCCTCTTCCGGTACATCCGAGTGACGGATACGAAGCCAATGCAGCAAGCATATGACCGGGAAGATCTATCTCGGGAATTATCTCTATTCCTTTAGATGCGGCATATGAGACAATTTCACGGATCTGTTCCTGAGTGTAAAAGCCTTCGTAAGGAATGTTGTCATATTCAATCACATACCAGCCCTTGCCGAGAACAGTGCCCTTTCTCTTTGAACCGACCTCTGTGAGCAGCGGATATTTCTTTATCTCTACCCTCCAGCCCTGATCGTCGGTCAGATGCCAGTGGAACCTGTTCATCTTATGCAAAGCCATGATGTCCAGATACTTCTTCACCTGATCAACACTCCAGAAATGACGTGCGGAGTCGAGGTGCATACCTCGATAACCGAAACGTGGAGCATCCTTGACCTTCATGCATCTGACAGTCATATCCTCATTCAGGACCTGTCTCAAAGTCTGGATGGCATAGAGGAAACCGTTGAAAGAAGATGCAGAAATCCTGACTCTGCGGCGGTTTACCGATATCTCATATGCATCCTCCGCGAGATCCGGATTGCTGACAAATCTGAAGAGAGACTTTGCCCTGGACTGTGACATACCGGAATCAGGAACTTCATCCATGAAGAGTCCGATCGCAGAAACCGCTTGAGCGGGAACACCCTCATCAATCCAGAACGATGCTCCGGAGACATCAAGACTGCCGCTTGACACCTTCAGGGACTGAGGTTGGGGAATGACCGACACCTCGCTTTCTGCCACAGTGCATGAAAGTGCAGTCAGCATCATGAATATGTACAACAAACGTTTCATCTATCTTGCGTATTGAATATGACCTTATAATCCGATCTTATATTTGTGTGAAGATTGACTATCTGTCTCTCGTAAGGCTCTACCACAAGGCGACGTCCGTGTCTTGAAACCCTGCAGTTATAACCCGCAATGCTCCCGTCATCACGTTCCACTATGAATGCATTGGAAAGCACTGCCTCCTCGATGAATTTGAAGACCTCATGGACATCATTATCCTGTGAATTGACCGGCTGCCACGAACTTATCATGTCGACATACTGCTCGCCGATGACAAAGGACCTTGCTCCATGGTACTCCGGATGAGGATTTCCGGTAGTGAGATCATCGAAAGTGACTTCTTCGACCGGAGCGGCAATCTGTCTGACCTGCAGATACGGATCCACCACAAATGCCCATCGGAGTTTACCTGTTCCGTTTTCCAGAAGCGCTGCAAACGCCCCTGCGGCATTGAATGTTTCCATAAGATATTTCTCCTGCCCGGTGAGAAGATAAGCATAGTACGATGCATATGCCCTCCACGCACTCCACCCATGGGGTGAATTGAACATATTCGGCAACATGAGCACATCGTACTGAGCCTCCCAGAACCGCATCGTACCGCCTCTGCGACGGGCATCATTCACCTTCAGTTGAGTCAGGCAGTCATGCGAATCCAGAATCCTGAGCATGGCCTGCGTATAGCGCTCCCTCCTCTGCGGATCCGTCTGCAAAAGAGCAAACAAACCGATCTGCAGAGCGGAACATGCGATCATTCCGTCCTCGAACGTCATCTCTCCTTCAGTCTGGAAATCCCCTTCGGACTCGACCAGTTCATCAATCGCCCTGGCCACAGAAGCATAATGTCTGCCGGCATTTTCCCTCCATCTGATGTCTTTCTTGCCAAGTTCCTTCTCCACAAGATACAGTTCCATCAGACTCTTTGCAACATATATGACACTTGTATATCTGACACCCCCGTTCATATAGGCTCCGTCTGCAGCCTGACTGTCGGAAATCAGCCAGTCGGCCAATCCTGCCGCATGTTCCAGATCGGACAGCCTACCGTATGCCTGATATCTGTCCACGAGCATTCCTATCGTGGACGAGGTGTTCTGAATCCTGTCCTCATATATGACGGGAACGTTCCTGACCGGATCGAAGACCTTTGCGAAGATCATATCGAACCGCTCATCCAGAAGACTATCCAGTTTTCTGTCAGGGAAATGCCCCGCAGCAAGAAATGCAGAGTGGAACCCGTACCAACTCTCCACATGGGAGGATGGTTTCTGATGATTGTCCCATGCCGCCCGTCGGGCATTTCTGAGGACATTCTCCCATGTATCGTTTGCAAGTAAAACCGCGGTGTTCCTATAACCTTCTGATACGATTTCCACATCATAGCGTCCCTTTTCCGGAAGTTCGGTCCTGACCCGCCAACGATGCAGGTCCTGTGAGACACCTTCATATCCGACATCCGCCCGGAGCAGATTTCCCTTTTCACCGATGATCCTTACTGACGGCCTGTCATCTGATGATTGGATCAGTTCAATGGAAGCGGTCTCACCCGGAAAATATGACGTCCTGTCAATCTTCACCATCGGGATCCCGGAACCTGATGCGACCGCCTGTTCGAATGTGTCGAGTGACTGAGACGGTATAAGGGAAACAGTCCACCGCCTGCTCTCGCCCGGATTCAGTTTCCACAGATCCTGAGGATTATGTTCCGGCAGAGGCAGGGTATTTATCAGGTCAAGATTGAGGGATTCAATCCTGTGGCCATAGAACCAGTACTGAGGGATATCATAATAACTCAGATTATAGTCCACACTCCACGAAGCGACAGGTTCCTTGCAGACTACACCCAGTACATTCCCTTGCGGAGACTGAAGGTAACCGTAGAAATGGGTCGGTTCGTTTCTCATGAGGGTCGGAAAGAACTTGGTGAGCCAGGCCGGGTAATCCTCCATATAAGTGTCGATTCCCAAGGCAAGACCGGCCTTCACAGGAGCGAAAGTCTCCGAAGACATATTTGTAAGAGTGATACTGAAGGATGGATATTCCTTATCCTGAAGATAAGCGAGTTCCGCCTTCACACCTTGTATCACGCAGTCAAATTCAAGGCCACCTTTGCCTGCCCACTCCGAACGATGGGATGACTGACCGTCGTGCACATAGAACGAAGGTCCCCTCTTGCCGTCTGTCTGAAAGAATCCCACGTCAAAATGCCGGAAGAAGAGTGAATCGAGAGTACCGTCTTCCCGGACGACATATCTGTAGGAATCCCCGCAGACAACACGTTCCCTTCCCGGAACATCCAAAGACATCACGAGCGACAGACAAAGTCCGAGAATGAAATATCTCAATTTGAATAACATATGCGTCATCTACCCCCCCCCGGAAATGTTTTCAAGCCTCTGCTTAATCAGTTCCTTCGGAGTAAGCCCATACCTCTTGCGGAAACAGGTACTGAAATATTTGGCATCATTGAAGCCGACAGAATATGCGATATCGGAAACCCTCAGTCTGCCATCCGACTCCATGATGGAGGTATATGCGGTCTTGAGTCTTATCTCCATAATCAGTGACACCGGAGTGAATCCTGTGAGCGCCTTCAGTCTTTCGGTAAGAAGAGTCCTGGATATGCCCATCTGCCTGATGAAATCCTCCTGCTTGAATTCGGAATTGCTTATATTGCTGTTGATTATCTTCATCGCCTGCTGGAGGAATGTCTGGTCCTGAGAAGTAAACTTGATGGAATTTATCTCGAATGCGATGACATCCTCCTTGGATTTCTTCGATTTCAAGGAGAAGCGGACAAAAAAGACCGACAGAAGAATCAGGACGGCACCGATGATGACTATATACAGGAAGAGAGAGACATATGGAGCCAGGACCACCAGTTCCCTGGTCTGTCCCGACTGGTCATGACCGATCCTGACCACTGTCTTAGGCTGGGAGACAGTAAATGATACTGAGCCTTTCACTGTCCTGCCCTGCATGTCGCCATAGGAATAACTGTAGACCGGAAGGTGATAAGGGCAATGATCCAGAAGGATGAACCTGATCTCCACATTGTCACCCCTGCGGACCTTTATCTGGTCCACATCATTTATATCGGAATCCAGAATATCCAGATCTCTGTATGACTGACCGTTTATGATCACATCTGTTATCGCTATGGTGCTTTTCTGACCATGAGGTGCCTGACAACCTTGAAGAGGAAGACTGAACAGTCCTCTGGTGGAGCCTATAAGAAGATCATCCCCTTTCAACAAAGAGACATTACGGCTGAAATCAAAGTCAAGACACTGGATATATCCGACGACGGAAATGCCTTTCTCTTCACTGTAACTGAACGTAACCACTTCATTGGAGGTCGTCATGAGCATCTGTCCGTCAGGAAGTTGCATAAGATTGGTCACATAGTCTGAAAGAAGGTCATGCACCGGATTCATCTGCTTCATCTGACCATCCTCTTCATCAAGGAGATAAAGGCCGTCACCGAAAGAGCCTGCCCAGAGTTTTCCGTTATCGTCGAGACAGACATTAGTAAAAGGAACATTGCCTCCTGCTGCCGGATATGTCGTCAATGTCGAATCAACCATATCCGCACGGACAATTCCGGTGGTCGCAGTAGCAAGATATATCGCTCCATCGGAACCTGAAGAAATGTGATTGACCGCATCATTGACCAGATTGTCCTGAACCGGTCTTACGACATCTTCCAGGGCAAGGACCCTGTCATCACCGGTCAGTATATAGACACCCTTGTTCGTGCCTATCCACATGTTTCCTGCGGAATCGTTCTTGAGAGAGAGAATGTTGTTGTTCTTCATCACAGGGCATGTCTCAGAAGATATCACCCTCACCTTCCCCTTCACTGGGTCATATATCCATAATCCTTCACTGTAAGTTCCGAAGCATACCTGCTCCGATCCTGCACGTCTGCTTATGGCAAAGACGGTACTGATGCTCTTGATTCCGTTGAAATGCGATATCTCGTCATACTCGCTGACATTATGGGACTCAAGGTCGAACAGACCGAAGGCATGATCCGGGATACCCAGCCACAGATGGTTTTCATCTGCCTCACAAATGCTATGGACAGTATTGGTCCCCAGAACCCTCGTTCTGTGCCGGAGATCGGTGATCTGATATGGCTTTTCCTGATAGTCCACCCTGCACATGCCGCCTCCATACAGACCGAGGTAGACATTATCATTTGAGGTGACCAGAATGGAATTTACCTGATTGTATGGCAGAGAGTCATTTCCGACACCCGGAGTATGGAAGCAGGAACTGCCGCTTTCGATATCCATGACCGCATATCCTTTCTGACCTCCGACCAGAAGATAGCCGTTATGGTCGTTGATGGCATAGATCACATCATCAACCAGGGTATGACCATCGGAAGAGACAACAGGATATGCCTTGTATGATGCTGTCGTAATGAAATCCCTGTCAAGACGCAGAAGTCCATATCCCCAGGTTCCGGTCCAGACATTTCCGTCGGAATCCTCATGAAGAACGTATGAATAGGCCAGAAGATTCTTGTTGAAGACCTTTACCACATCAGTATCCGGTTCATAGACATACAATCCCTTACGCCAGGTCGTCATCCAGACATTGCCGTCTGCAGTGACCATAAGGTCGATGATTCCGTTGAGAGGCTTGTCCTGATAGTAGACATCCTTCTTGACAAAAGTCTCAGAGCCATCCTCCTTCATATAAAGACCGTTGCCGCCGCCTGCCCATATATTGCCACGGCTATCCCTGACGACTGTACTTACCGTGCTGTCCTCGATCCTTACCCTGGTACTGCCTGTCGACTTGTCGAGACAGACAAGTCCTTTGTCAGTCGCAAGCAGAATTCCTTCCGAATCTTCGACTATCTCATATATGAAGGTATATTTATCCAGATGTTCTGCATATGACAGACAGTTCCGGCCATCATAACGGACCAGACCGTTGTTTGTTGCAATCCATATGAATCCTTCGCTGTCCTGATAGACACATTTCACATAATTTGACGGAAGCGACTTTGCACTGAAGGTTTCAAACCTGACATCATTATCAACAAACCGCGCTGCACACATCGTGGATGCGAGCAACATACAAAGCGCAATTGATATGACCCTCTTCATAAACGCAATTCATCTTACCTGAATACCAGATCAGATATTTGTCCGTCACATATGAAATCACGTCCTTCCGACATCACCTTCTTTCCGTTGATATGGAAATCGGATATCTCCATACCCAATATGCTGTTCTCGTTAGTGAACGCCTGAAACACAGGATTTCTGACTTTGCCTGCATCATTGACATGAATATTGTCAAAGACCAGATTCCTTATATATGACGGTTCGCTCTGAGATGGCATCTGCCATACAAAGATATAAGTTCCGTCCGATTTTATGTCATCAAAATAAAGATTCCTGCATGTGACATCAGAAATTTCCGTTGCATGGCCATCCCGATCCATAGGATGCTTCCACTGACAGACAGCAAGAGCGGCACGGACATTATCACCCTCGGATGTACCTCTATGCTCGAGAAATACGCAATCGTGGATATCAACATCATGTATGCGTCCCGAATTCATATATGCATTTCCTGCCTCAGGTCCGATAACGATTCCACGGGCGATATCCTCCCAGATCAGACATCCGTCAATCTCGATATTGCTGCAATCAGGTCTTGCTCCATGGCTCACCTTCATGGTGATGCAGTCATCGTAGCAACGCAACAGACAATCCTTTATCAGGGCATTCTGACAACATACAAGATCGATTCCGTCACCGTTCAGAATCCAGTTTATCATATTGATGTTCTCTATCCTGACTCCGTTGATATTGCTGAGGAAGAAAGTCCAACTCGGGCTGTCGATAAGTGTAACATCCTCCACTGTGAAGTTCTCTATATGACTTCGTCCCTGAGGGCCGACCATGAAGAGGACATCTCCGCAGGCATATTGGGTATTACCCCAGTGCTCCATCTTCTTGCCGGTTATGATACCGTTTCCTGCGATTCTGACATTGTCTCCGGTAATCACGAAATTCGCATATAGGACAGCACCGAAATCCACATATATCGTCTGGTTGTCACCTATGTGAAGTTCTCCCGCCTCATGCTCTCCCGGACCGAAATACATGACCCCGTCATCATCAGGGGACGGTTTGTCCGCATCCGGACGGTTGCCGACCACAAAGAGATTCTCCTGACGGTTCCCGTCGAACTCCACTGAAAGTTTACGCTCATCGAAAGATGGAACAGTAAACTCCACTGTGTATGAATCCAATATCACAGGCTCTATTCCCAGATTCGAAGGACGTACCCTGCAGGAAGTGAACTTCTCGGTAGTATGCACCCTCACCTTCACTTCAGAGAGAAAATCATCTTCAAACAAAGCGATGGACATGGTATCCCTCAATGCCTTGGAATTGTCCCAGTCATCCCAGATTTCCTCGTGGTCGGAATAGTCTGATACCAGAGCCTGATGCACCCATGCCTGTTTCCAACTGCCGTCCTGAAGAACTGATACGGTATATTCTGGAGCGGCATCTGTGCCGTTATGGTTACCGGAACACATAACGACACAGAAGCAGGTCAATATCAAGTATATAGATTTCTTCATAAAACGGAATGCTACCATCCTGTATTCTGTTTTAAATTGTTGTTCTTGAAAGTCTCCTTTCTGGCGATAGGATACCAGTACATCTTGTCATGCCAGTAGTTCGTGCGAAGGAGCACCTTGTCCACGGACTTGAGGTTGTATGTGACTGTCGGATTCTCCGGTTCGCCGGATTCCACCTTGTCAGCCTCTATCCTCAGACCATATATCTGAAGCGCCTTGTCAGCCTGCTTCCAACGCCTGAGATCCCAATATCTATGGTCTTCAAATGCAAGTTCCACACGTCTTTCCTTATGAATCCTTTCAAGGAATCCCGAAGACGGCTCGCTCGAAGGTACAAGACCTACACCTGCCCTTGCTCTGACAGCATTGACCGCTTCAAGAGGAGACATGGTGAAACTTTTTCCTGCAAGAGAGCCTGTGAAATCCCTGTTTCCTGTTGCATTATACAAAGCCTCGGCATAGTTCAGATAGATTTCCGCATATCGGAACAGAGGCCAGCAGTGCGGATAAGGCGATCCGTTTGAATAGAAATCGGTATCCTCCTGGATGAACTTGCGCAGATAGTAGGATGTCTTCGATGCACCCTCGGTCGGCTGGCCGTTAGGACCACCTACATGAGAGTAGATCCTGGTCTCACGGAAGTGTGCGCCATAATGGTAGAGGGTCTTGGCAAAACGCGGATCCCTCTGAGCAGGGTCGAACATGATGTCCTTATGCTGACTGTAGTCGAACTGAGTACCGTCAAGAAGGTCAAATGCCTCTGCGAGATTGTGGGAAGGGTTGACTCCCGACTGTCCGCCATAGTACCCCATAGGATAGTTCGCTGCCTCGAAACTTGAGTCATCGGAATATCTGATACCCATTATAAGGTCGAGGGCTGCATCATTATTGAATATCTCCTCATCAACAAGTTGATAGAGATTCTGGTCGATCAGTTCCTTGGCGGCAACTGCCGCAGCCTCCCACTTGGACTTGTCTCCGGTCGGATTGTTAAGAGGGCTGGCCGCATAGAGGAGTACTCTGGATTTGAGGGCCATTGCAGCACCTTTCGTAACACGGCCTACCTCCTTGAAGAACGTGTTCGCATGAGTGACCGGAAGTTTCGAAGCGGCCTCGTCACATTCGGAGACAATCCAGGCGACGACATCATCATATGGCGTCTGCCCGAGGGTGTTCACCTCGTCCATGCCGATGCTATGGTCTACCTTTACGATATTTCCGTATCGCTTCAGGAGTTCGAAATGGAAATAAGCCCTGAGGAAACGTACCTCATATGGAAAAAGGTCAAGTTGCTTCTTGTTGTTATTATATTCATTAGTATAGATGGATTCCGGGAAATCTTCAGGACAGTTCTCAAGGAAATAATTTGCCGCAGCGATACCTGAATAATAATGTCCCCATACATCATCAATCGGTTCGATGGAGTTCCATGTACCGTCGTAATAACGCTTGATGCCACCTTTCTCCCATGCATATACCGCATCGTCGGTAGCACACTCCCTCATGGTACCTTCCACCGCTGCAAAACCGGACTGCAGATAACTGTAGACATTGGTACATACAGCCTTTACATTTGCAAAATATGCAAACTGGTACTCTTTTGTAGTATATTGTGACTCATCCAAAGTCAGGAAACTGCAACCGGATGTCACCACGCACGCAAGTGCAATTACTGAAAGTCTTATATAATTCTTCATATCCCGTTGCATTAGAATGTTAATTGAAGACCTATCTGATAACTGCGTACAGTTGGATAAGCAAGACTGATATGTTCAGGATCGAATATCTTGACCTTATCGATGGAGAACAGATTATGACCGCGGAAAAACAGACGGAACGAATCGATTCTGTTCATATACTGTCCCAGATCATACCATACAAAGAGGTTGCGCAGTTTGAAATAATCACCTTTTTCCCACCATATAGGACTCTCTGCAAAATTGTGGGCATTGCTCTTTGTGGTAAGACGAGGATATCGTCCCTCAGGTGAATCGGCAGACCAGTAACTCTTCAGATAATGCCTGGAAATATTCTTGTCATTGTCGTAAAGAGGCTGATATACGCTTGGAAGATTGGTATGTACCATAAATCCGCCCGCACCCTGGAACACAGCGTCAAAGCCGAAATTCTTATATTTCATTCCGAGGTTTATGCCATAATATACTGATGGTGTCACGGTCACTCCGTGGTATTTGGCATCATTCTCGTCGATGACTCCGTCCACGTTGAGATCCCTGTATTTTACATCGCCCGGACGAAGATTGGAAATCAATCCGCTTGAAACAACACCTTCCTTGAGCAAGCCGTCAGCATTGAAGTCTTCCACCTGATAGAATCCTACAGGCTCATAGCCGTACAACTCACCTATGGATGTGCCGGCAATCTCCTGCCATTTGTAAGGAACCGGTTCCTGAGATGCATTGACAATCCTGTTTCTGGCATATGACACGTTTGCTCCGATTTTGTATGAGAAGTCGCCGAGATTCTGACGCCATGACGCGGAGAGTTCACCGCCATAGTTGACTGTCTCACCTGTAAATATCACAGGTACACCAATACCAATGACCTCCGATACCGCTCCTGCTCCCTCGCATGCAATACCCTTGCGGTTGTTGTAGAATCCGTCTGCCTGAATCATCAGACGATTGTCAAGAAGACCGAGTTCCACTCCCAGATTTGCCTTGTAATCTATTTCAGGAAGTATTCCTGTCGATGGAAGAGCACCTTGCATGAGTCCGGAGAGCCATTCCTTGTTCTGGAATATATAACTTCCTCCTGTCTGGTTGAACTGCTTGTCCATATCGTAAGTAAGCCTTCCGTCATATCCTACGACTCCATACGATGCCCTGAGTTTCAGATGAGAAACCACATCATTGTCCTTGAGGAAATCTTCCTGCGAGATCAGCCAACCCAGAGAGACTGCCGGATAGATTCTGAACTTGCTTCCATTTTCAAGTTTAGCACTTCCTGAGCAGTTTGCAACTATGGATGCGAAATATTTTCCGGCATAGTCATACTGTCCACGGAGGATGAAATCCATGTAGAGATATGTATTGTTGGCTCCCTTGAGTTTGGTCCTTGAAAGATTGTAGATGAAGGAACCATCCACATTATGCTTGCCGAACGTCCTCTTGTAGTCTGCCGATGCATTGATATTGAATCTCATGAACTGAGAAGCGAGCCATCCTCCGTTGAACGAGAGATTGGTGTCTTCTCCCCAAGGGATCTGCGATACGCCCGTTATCTCATTGGTCAGAGGATCTCTCTGATACTCATTCCTGTAGACAAAGTAAGTCTTGTGACGGGTATCGGTCACTTCTGCACCATTGTCGTACGAAAGAGCGAGAGACAGGTCAAGTCCTTCCGTTACAAATGACATGTCCTGAACAAGGTTCACATCGGCATAGAGATATCTGTTGAACTCGATGTTGTTACCCTGAGAAGTCGCATCTGCAAGAGGATTCGCGAACATGCTGTTTGCAAACCAGACCCCGTCCTTTGCCCTTACAGGGAATGCCAGAGCAGGAGTCGAATACATTGATGTAAGATAGTTTCCGTAATATGGATACTGGTTCTGTGTAAGTTTACCCATCACCCTGACCTTCAACAATGTAGACTTTGTGATATCAGCCTCGATATTGGAGCGGATCTTGAGATTGTGCATCTCCATCTGAGATGAATACTGACTGTTGAGTTCCGTGTTGTTGTAGAGTCCGAAATATCCTGTATAATTGGCATATACATAATATCTCACGAACTTTTCACCACCTTTTGCAGAGAAGTTCACCTCGTGCTTGTGGGCCAATTTTCTCAGAACCTGATCCTGCCAGTCGATATTTGGGAACAGGTCGGTCTGCTTTCCGCTTTTCATCGCAGCAAGATTGGCGGCCGAATATGCCGGAGACAGACCGTCATTGGCAAGGGCCTCATTGAGTGCAGATGCATACTCATAATTGTCCGCCATCTGAGGAAGTCTGAAAGGAGTCTGGATGGAGCAATTGTAATCTGCAGCAATCTTCAGACCATCCTTGATACCCTTTTTTGTGGTAATCACAATGGCACCGTCAGCACCTCTGTTGCCGTACAGGGCAAGTGAAGCGGCATCCTTGAGAACAGTGATGTTTTCAATCTCGCCTGTATTCAGAAGCGAGAGATCCCTGCCGGGAACACCGTCTATGACTATCAGGATATTATTTCCGTTGAATGACCCAAGTCCTCTGATGGTCAAGGCTGCAGCATCATCCCATGGGGAACTTCCAACCTGCATGGCAGCAAGTCCGGGTATTCTTCCGAACAGTGAATTGCTGGGGTTATATGTATTTGCAACATCAAGATCATCTCCGCTCACAGAGTCTGCGGAAATGGAGGAATGCGACTTGGAGACTTCTATATCGTATCCCAACTGAAGGTCCTGGGCATACATCATCGTGCATGCGGCAAGACAGGTTATCGTAATCAATATCTTTTTCATATCCTTTCCTTTTACCAGCCCGGATTCTGTACAAGTCCATATCCCTTATTGACTTCCTTCGGAGGGAAAGCGCTGAAATACCATTTCGGAGAGAACTTCTCTGCCCATACACGCGGCTCGATCTGCTCAGGATCCGAATAATTGAATTTCATTCCGTCATATGATGTCCACTCACCGTTTGATGTGGACTCACCACCGGAAATATAATCGAAATGCACCTTATACAATGGTTTCCTGAATATGTCTTCGCGCTTCCATCTTATGATGTCAAACCACCTTACCTCCTCGAAACAGAACTCACGCGCTCTTTCGTCAAGTATCTCCTCACGCAACTGAGCATTGCCCACAAGCGGTTCTGTGTAGGAAGGAAGTGTCTTGTGTGCCTGATTCGCGGCAAGAAGTTCCGTCGTCATAGGCGGAAGTCCCACTCTGGACCTGGTCATATTGAGTTGAACCAATGCGTCATCAAAGCGGCCGACTTCATTAAGAGCCTCAGCATAGATAAGGTATACCTCTGCAAGCCTCATATACGACCAGTTGCAAGGTCTGTAGTTGAAAGTCTCGTCATCGTGATCCCACAGATACTTTCTCATGCAGAATCCTGTCTTGTAGCGGAACTCGTAACTTGCTTCCCTTCCGTAACTTGCTCCTGCCTTGAACATCTCCACCCTTCTGTCGCGGAACAAGTCACCGTTGATCATCACGGTTTCATACAGACGAGGGTCTCTGTTCAGGAACGGATTGTTCTCCCAAGTGACTGTATTTCCGTTCTTTTCAATCCAGTCCTTGTAGATGACCGGCTTTCCGTCAGTTCCCTGGAACATATCCACATAGTTCAGGGTGATGCATCCCACTCCCTCACCGGTGTTGTTGTTCTGGTTGATCAGGGCACTGTTGCCATATATGTTATTATGGTAGGTAAGACCGAAACGTTCGATGTTTCTTGCCGAAGATATCAGGATCTCTCCATTGCACCTGTCTGCATAGCAGTGTGAGAATGAATATCTCGGATCTCCGGTGTCATAAAGTCTGTAAGGATTGCCGTTCTTCTGATTCTCTTCGAAGAAATCCTCACACGCATCCACTACCTCCTGCCATCTTTCAGCCTTATAGGAACCGAGCCAGGTCATATGCTGAGGGTCTGATGTCATCTTCGACTGATTCACAGGAGTCGGCGTCTGCGGTTCCATGTATGCTGCATCGGAGTTCACGAGAGGACTGGCAAGATACAAAAGCACCCTGGTCTTCAAAGCAAGTGCTGAAGCACCTGTGAAGCGTCCGTCATCAGAGGCCGGAACCGTCCAAGGGAGTTCCTCGAACGCCTGGTCGCAGAGAGATATTATATATCTGGCAGTCTCCTCATAAGTCTTGCGTGAGTAGTCTATGCTGCCGTCATTCTCTGTCGAAACGGCAGCCTTGATAAGAGGAACACCGCCGAAATGACGAAGAAGTTCGTGATACTGGCATGCAATTATCATCCTTGCCTCACCCTTTCTCTGAGTCTTCTCAGCAGGTGTCATATCCGGAACACGGTCGACATTCTCTATATAGAGCCACGCCCTTCTGATACCCTTCCATGAGGCACCGCCGTCGGGATCGAAGCACATCTTGGTACTTGTACTGAGTTCCTCGGTGGTTGCACTATAGTTGGCGTTATAATATGAGTCGATAGCACCTGCCCATGTGCAATGGGTCTGGATAATGTCGGTCAAGGCATCGAGACAGTCCCAGCCGATCATGTCGGAAGAAGACTGATACTCATATGGGGTTCCGTCATTTATCTTGTGCGCAATGCTGCTTCGCAATGTGGAATATGCCGCCACAAGTGCCCTGTCGGCATACTGCCTTGACGAAAACACTGTGTCGATGGTAATATCCACACCCGGAGCCTTTTCCAGAAAACTGTCACCGAGTTTGAGGTCGCTGCACGAAAGGACCGCAAAGATACCGGCAACCAGCATTATGATATATGATCTTATATTGCTCATTTTCCTAGAATGTGATATTTATACCTATGTTATAGATCCTGTTGTTAGGGTAGGCGTAAGCGGAAGCACCTTCACCACCGGTGTACTGCTCGGGATCGATGTCGATCTTGGAGAGTTCCGAGAAACAGGTAAAGAGGTTATATCCGCTCAGATAGCATTTCAGCGAGGATATACCGGCACGCTTGAGAACCGGATTGTCACTGAATGTGTAGGCTATCTCGGCAACCTTGAGTCTGAGATATGAACCGTCCATCATCCAGAGGTCGGAATCAAGTTTATAGTTGTGCGACTTGCTGCTGAATGTCAGACGAGGGAAACGTGCATTTGCAGCATTTTCCGGAGTCCATCTTCCGTCTGCAAGATACTGCAGAAGAGCGCGGGAGTTGGTGGTTCCGAACGGCTCACGGTATTCTCCGGTAAGAAGTCTGCTGGCATGTGTCGCTCCCGTCCATTGCATCGAGAAACTGAAGCCCTTGTAATTGACACCTCCTGTCAGACCGAAGACATATTCAGGTCTTGTACCCCATCCGAAATATGTGCAGTCGTCACCATCTATAACCTCGTCACCATTAAGGTCCTTGTACAGGACATCACCTGGCTTCGGATTACCGAGAGACATCTCCGGCAGGCCTTCCTTGAGGTTACCTTCCGCATCGAAGTCGCTTTCATTGAGGAACCTGTCGAACTTATAGCCATAGAAACGGCCTGTGCTGTTGCCTGTCTCAGCCATATAAGGTTCATTAGGCGGTACCTCATCCTTGTAGATGATCTTGTTCCTTGCAAATGACATGTTTGCATTGAGGTTATAACTTACCTCTCCCACCTTGTCATTCCAGCCGAGTTGTATCTCATATCCCCTGTTGTCCACGATACCGAGATTCATAAGAGGAAGTTTCACCGCTGATATCGACGGCAAGGTGTTTCGGGTGGTGAGGATATCCCATCTGTGCTCGAAGAACACATCGACGATAAGGTTGAGACGATAGTCAAACATCTTCATGTCCAGACCGTAGTTCTGCTTCGAACACTTCTCCCAACTCACCACAGGATTACCGTTTGACTGCTCCTGTGCGTCCGTAAGCATGTCCGAAGTATAACCCGGGCCGAACTGGTAAGATCCTCCGTAAAGTGCTCCGTTGTTTGCTGTCCACGAGTTAGGCATATAAAGGAATCGGTCTCCGGAATATTTGTCGTTACCAACAATACCGTAAGATGCCCTGATCTTAAGGAAGTTGATGAAACGGACAGGCTTGAAGAACTCCTCGGAAGAAATGATCCAGCCGATGGAACCGGCAGGGAAGAATCCGTATCTGTGACCTGGAGCAAAGTTCTCGGAACCGTTGTATCCGACATTGAAGTCCACGAGATACTTCTTGTCATAATTATAGGTTACACGTCCCACGTATCCGACATATCCTGTAGGAATATCCGAATATGCTCCCGGATAATATGTCCTGGACTGATTGTAGAGAAGGAGGGCTGAAATATCGCTCTTTCCGAAAGAACGGGACCAGTTGAGGGCAGCCTCGAGGTACCAGTTGCGTCCCTGCCAGTAACCCTCGGAATATGTCATCGGCTGATGCAGTCCGGAGACTCCGTCAGACCTGTAGACGATGGTATTGTTGAACCGTGGATTCGATATGTCCATACCCTGCTGGGTAAGAGTGCCGAGATATACCGGTGTGTATACGCTGTCGCCTCCCACCACACTGCGGTTCACGGATGCAGAATAGGTGGTGTTGTATGCACCCTTGACGCTGAGGGAAAGCCCCTTAGTGATGACATCAAGGTTCTGATTGAGAATGAAGTCGAGGTTCATCACATTCTCGGTGCTCTTGTTGTTTCCCCAGTCATAGTAAAGGTCGAGACCTGAGGTCTGGGCAGGAAGGATGATGAACGGGTTGTTAGGATTATAGATACGTTTTCCATCCACGAATCCTGCACTGGCAAATGGAGTACACCACATGATGTTTCTCCAGATGTCATAGTTGTTAGGCGCATTCTGCACACCTATGCGGGCACCGATATTGGCCGAAAGGACCGTGGTCGGAGTGATGTTCACATCGACATTGGCGCGGAAATTATATCGGTTGTATGTGAAGTTGGAGTTGTATGTCTCATAGTACTGCTTCATCATACCGTCCTGGTGCATGAAACCTCCGGAGATGAAGTACTTAGCCCTTTTTCCACCACCGGAAAGTGTGACATTGTGCTGGGTCTGCCATGCGAAATTCTTGAACAGATAGTCGTTCCACTCAATATTCGGGAACATGATGGGATCCGCATTGGTCCTGAACAGTTCGGTGACATAAGGGCTGAATGAGAGTTCAGAGTCCTTGATCTTTGGATTGTCGTTTTTCTGAGTCTCGGTATATAGTCTGGCGTAATCATATGAATTCACGCCATAGAGATTTCTAAGAGCCTGAGTAAGACCGAACGAACTGCTCACTGCAATCTGGTTGCGGCCTTCCTTTCCTCGTCTTGTCGTCACGAGGATGACGCCGTTGGCACCCCTTACTCCGAATACCGCTGTGGAAGCGGCATCCTTGAGCACAGTGATGCTCTCGATCTCGTTCGGATCCATCTGGAAGAACGAACGCTCCACTCCGTCCACGAGAATGAGCGGCTGAGATGCCGCATCAGTCAGGGAGCCGGAGCCACGGACATATATTACAGGATCCTCTGCACCCGGCTGACCTGAAGCCTGAACCGAAGACACTCCGGCCACCGCACCTGCAAGAGCACCTGCAGCGCTACCGCTCGGAGATTTGAGAAGATCCTTGGTGTCAATGGAGGATATGGAGCCGGTAATCGACATCTTGCTCTGCTTGCCATAGGCGATCACCTGGGCATCCTCGAGCATCTGGGTCTCAAGAACGAGAGAAACCTTCAACTTTCGTGATCCCTCGAAGAGGATTGTCTGGGTGGTATAACCCATAAGAGCAAACTCGACCTTGGCAGGCATGATGCTCGAAGGAAGTTCAAGCACAAATGCTCCGTCAATATCCGTCATTGCAAAATATTGTGTGCCCGGCACTGATGCCACGGCACCTATAAGCGGTTCCCCTGTCGCCTCATCCAACATTACACCCTCGATTCTTACAGGGCCGTCCGCCGAACCGGATGCGGACGTCAGGGTATTTGCAAAAATGCTTATCATCCCTCCGGAAAGGAGGAATGACAAGCATATAAGCAAACTGATTGACAGTTTCTTCATAATGAAATATTTATCTTACATCGTAACCAATGCAGTAAGCAGCAGTCTGTGCAGGATCACCGATAAGGGTCTGACCATCAACTATGATTGTCGGTTTGAAGCCATCCTCACCATACATTGCTGTTCCGATCTGAATAACTTCCTTGAATCCGAACTTCTGGAGCAACCATGCAGCCTGGAATGTTCCGATTGCGTTGTAGTCTTCCCATCCGAGAGATTCGATATATCCGAATGTTCCTTGGAAAGCAGCATATCCCACGCGTCCGTCATGAGTTATACCTGCAAACATTCTTGCTCTTGTACCATTCCATGCATCACCGAATGATGGTTCCCAACCACAGTCTGAATACTGGAGTTCAGGTGTTGTAAGAGCATGATTTCCTCTTACAGGAGCAGGGCAAGTCCATGCGACCTGATTAACATCCAGAACGTCAGCAAACTGATCCGCTGATATAGGAGTACTTGCATCTGTATAAAGACGGTCCCATTTGTAGAATTTACCATCAGCATATTTTATTGTCGCTGTGTGGAATCTTCCTTCCTCGTTGAAAGCAACAGCAGTTCTTGGGAATCCGTCATTCTGATAGTTGACATAAGTCGCAGAAGCATAGTCATCGTAGAACTTGCCGTCGGCATAGATACCGGCATCTCCCTGAACGGTAGAATGACCTGTGATTGTCACAGCAGAAGATACTGTTCCTGCAGTGACAGTATTACCATCAGCGCAATACATCTTGCCTTTGAGATAATCCTCATCAAGAAGAACGACAGCAACATTTACGTTGTTGATGGTCTCTTTGGTTCTGTCTTCGGTCCAATCTCCCAATGCTATCCATACAGTCTTATCAGGATCAGAATTCATGTAGATCCAACCATCGTATGGTCCATACGGAGTCTCTGCCACAAACTGACCGCCATAGAATCTCTGGCGCTCAGGAATATCAGTAAGAGTTGTTGCCGAGTAGATGGTGATACCCTCCTTGGTGGTGTAGTCTGAAGTCACATCAGAGAATCCGAGAGTAGCAGGGTTAGGCATGAGCGATGACTTGTCGAGTTTGAGTGTATATGCCACATCACCGGCAGCGGTCTTGATTACGAAACCGTTGCTGAGAGTCTCGGTGAAATCGAATACACCACCCTCATAAGTAGCACCCGGGATAAGTGCACCCTCCTCGAATACGAGTTCGATAGCGGCCTCATTCATAGTTTCCTTGTTGTAGTAGACCTTAAGCATCTTCTTCGCGTTGTTTACCTCAACAACAGCAGAAGCATCATCCTTCACCTTGATCTTTGCAGGATCGGCGATAGGGAGAGAGTTGGACACGAAACTGATGAAATATTTCACAATTGCGTTCTGCGGAGAAGTGAACTGAAGCACAAGGTTCTCATCAACTGTAAGGTCGACATTTTCAAGACTTGTTGGCCATGTGCATGTCCAGCCGTCATTGACAGTAAGACCGATTGTGCAGGCAGTGAAATCCTCCACCTCATCGAAAGAGAAAGAAACGTTAGAACCGGAGATCACACCGTCTACAGTCTCTTCACCCGCTGTAAGAGTCACAGCATCGAAAGGAACGTCTGAATAAGACACCTTTTCTTCGTTCGGATCACATGAAGCGAACAATACTGCAACTGCTGAAAAAGCAGCGGCAATGTTAAATAATGATTTTTTCATAAACTTAGAAATTGTTGGTTAAAAGTGTTATAAATGTATTTTCCTCAAATTTAGTCTGAACTGCACCCAAGGGATGTTTAATATTTGCCGAAACAGGTTGAAAAACTCAATCTCTGCACAACAGGATATCTATAATCTCTTCATCAGGCTCGCTTGCCCAGTTACCGGGACCGAAGTCTCCACCCCAATTTTCCCATACGGTATATGCAATGTCACATTCATTGAAAGCCTTCACAATATCCTTGAACCATTGAACCCTTTCTGAGCGTATGTTGGTCTTTGACATTCCGAACTCTCCACAATGAACCCTTAATCCGTTAAGGGACTTGTTATTGACAACCGACCTGAATTTTGCAAGAGTGTAATCGTAATCGTACCAGACATTGTTTTGTCCCTGGGCCTGCTTCTTCTCAGCATCACTCATGGCATTCCATTCATCCTCTGAAAAAAGATATCCGGGATAATGTGACGGTCCGGTATATCCCCACGCCTTTCTATGGCTTGCAAGCATAGGTTCATAATAGTGGAAAGTTATCACGATATTCGGATCTCCGGTATGAATGGTAAACTCGCTTGCAGCCTTCGCATTATAACCTTGAGGAGAAACGAACACAACTCTTCCAGGCTCTTTGCTTCTGATCACATGGAGCATATTCCTCTGCATCTGTTCCCAACCATATCCATGTGGTTCATTAAGGATTTCGTATGCAACGCGTTCATTCGGATATCCTGAAAATTCCTCCATCAATCTATTCCAATTATTCAGCAGTTCTTCAGCAGCATCCTCATCATAGAACAGATTGCCGTTAACAAGCCAATGCATGTCGAGAATGACATTCAACCCCTCTTCCAGACATTTGGAGACCGTATCATGAAGCATATCCATATGATTCCTGCGGATACCACCTTCTGAATCAAAGATTACTTTGGAATCAAAAGGAAGCCTGACATGATCAAATCCACATCCGCTTATCTGTTCTACAGTAACATCATCAGGCCATGGAATATCCTCCTGGAACCAGTATGATAGATTTACTCCGCTTTTCATATTGAAATCCGTGCACGGTGCCTCCTTTATGACCAAGGAGACATAGACGTCATAATCTATGACAATATCATCCTTGACAAAAGACACAGAAGCAGGTTCTTCCTGCGATAATATCAGGCGTATATATTCCTTGTCAGTTCCCTGTATGGAGTATCCGTCCTTAAGTTCAAATGTAACCGGAAGATACCTTAAATTAGGGGCATCATCACCATAGAGTTCCATTGTGAAGTCAATGCGCCTGTCAGGAACATTCACGGTACCTTCAAAGTCCAGATACGAGAATGTCAATTTAGCAGACACTATGACATCATAATCCACTGGCACAGGCACAGGCTCCGGCTCCGGTTTCTCCTGCGGAGGATCAGGAACCTGCTCTTCATCTCCGGGAGGAGGTGTCACAGGATTCTCCGGTTCACAGGCACATAGGAAGAGGAGCGCAGACATACATATTATCTTGAACAGGTGTTTCATATTCCGATGCCGTTATTTCTTGAATACTCCGACAGTAGTCATCACCGCCCTGTTGTTGTTGGAGAAGTTCTTCCCTGCAATATGCAGTTTTGTGGATCCTCCTCCGTCAAAATTCAATGCCTCGACACATCCAAGATCCTTGAGTATCCTTGCTACTTCGTCGAGATTCGCTCCGCAACTCAAAGACGGGGTACGACCCTCACATGCAAAGAAGATTACCTTTCCGTCTGCCGTGATACCGACTGCGCTTCTGTCGCATCTCCAGTCATCCCCGGTCGTATTGGTGAATACATCATTGGTTATCATCTCATAGTTGGAAAGGAAATATGTGCTTCCCTTTTCCGTACGGGTGAAGTCGAAAGGAATCTTTCCGTTCTTCAGTAGCACCGGACCCGCAGTGACCATCTCATGAGGTACCCAATCAGACGGAACAGTAGGATTGGTCTCAGAAGGACCGTTAAGTTTCGTCTCTCCCTTGATGGACAGAAGCGGCTGATCATAAAACAAGTATTTGCCATAACTGATGCAGCCCATCCATTTTACAGCAGGAACCCCTGCCGCATCGGCTCCGAAGACTCCCCTTGTGACCTTGTATTGCGTCCTGCTCTCCTCCGGTTCGCTGTCGGAAAGGGAACCGGCAAAGGAATAGATGCTTCCGTTGGCAACACCGCCCATCACTGATGTTCCGATATTCATTGCCTGGGTACCTTCGTAATAGAAGTATCCGCAGTTGATAAGTATCTGACAGTCAGAGCCGAAGTCTGCTGCCTGGGACTGAACGGTCTGAGCATTTGAAGGATGGTTGGCCTTTATCTTCAGATTTCCCTTGCTCAGGTCTGCCACGGCGTACCAGGCCTGGAATTTCCTACCGCTGAGGGAGGATGTGGTGGTATAGGCCTTTATGTCCTGATGCAGACCGCTTATATTCATCGGAGTCCAGTCCAGATGGATCGGAAGATATTCATCCTGTAGAGAAGCGTGCATCTGGTTACTATAGTATGTGACCCCTTTCTGAGTGATATAAAGACGGAAATAATATGTCTTTCCATAGTCAAGGACAAGGTTCGGCACTACTCCCATCATATCGCCCTTATTTGCACTTCTCGGCGGGAGGTTGAACTTACTGTCCTCGATGGTAGGCTCAGGTTCCGTACTGAAACAGACATTTACACTCTGATTGAATTCCGTAACCTTCTCAAAGGAATAATCGAGTCTGATGCAAGCCCTTGTGGGGGTTATCTTATTGAGTGTCAAAACAGGAGCACGAGGATCCACCACTGGTGGCGTATCCTCCTGTTCCGGCTTTTCAGGTTCAGGTTTCTGTTCTTCCTGCTTGTCCTGAGTGTCAACCGATGGATTTTCCGGTTTTGTACATGACAGAACAAGCATGAATGCAGACAATATTATCAGTAAGAATCTGTACATATTATTTCGCAAGAATATCAAGAAGTTCATTTCTGGCCTCACGGAACTTGGCTACATCCTGCTCATAAGTGTTCGGACCCAGAATAAGTCTGTCCACAATGGCATCGGCAGCAGCCTTGTTCTTACTTTCAGCCATCTTAAGAAGAGCGTAGTCATTGATTCCGTCCCTCATCGCACAGGCTCTGATGGACAGATAAAGTTCATGATAGCCCGGATATATCACATATGGGTCTCCTCCCGGGAAATATGAGCCTGGAGTCGAGCAGTCGCCCAAAATGCCTTTCTCACGTGTAAGGATATCGTCCGGCCACCAATGCAGTCCCCAGTGGAGGTATCCGTTTGCCTTGAGTTTGTAATTGAGCCAGTGGATATAGCGCGGCATAAGAAGAGGCTGGACTACGAACCTGTTGGCAAAACCACCCTGAGGGAACATACATGTATATATCCAGTCCTTCCTGCCGGCGGCAATCCTCTCCTCAAACATTGACTTGTACTGCTCTTCCTGTCTTACATGGAGTACAGGACACATGATGTCGATATAAGGGGATATCTTGTCTGCACAACCGGCATCGATCGCATCCATCAGTTTGATTTCAGGAGCAGCCTTCTTCACAGCCTCAGCGAACTTGACCCATGTAGGCCAGTTCTTAAGTCCCTTGTCCGGCTGCTCTGTAGGCTCATCACCGATATGCTGGACATACATGTCAAGCCATCCTTTCTCCTTGAGATGGTCCCTAAGCGCCTGGAAGAAGTCAGTGATATGTTTTTCAGCCTTTGCCCATACTTCAGGATCATCGAAATCACTCCAGGTTCCCTGCCTTTCAAACCGTCCGGTACTTTCGTTGTACCAATAGAACATATTCAGTCCGAAGTCTCCGCCATAGCCTGCAGCAGTACACAGATGAGATCCTTCGATGCATTTGAGTCCTCCTTCACGTATCAGGAACTCCACATTTTCGTCAAATGCCCTGAAATCGAACTTATATCTTCCGTTCTCATCCACGCCTCGAGGATACATCGCACTCATAGGCTGGTCCATGCGGTAAGTGTTCTGACCGAGGTCTCTGCAGGTATTTGCAAAAAGTTTATGCAACTTGTAGAATGTATCAGGGTCATTTGTTCTGCTGCACTCCTGACCGCCGTTGACATGACGATAGCGGTCTTCAAAGAGCCAGTTGGTCACAAGAAGGTCAGACTCTTCGAGGACAACCGATGTAACTTCCATGCTGACATGCAGATTCGTTGTAAAACTCTCACCGTTGCAGGTACCTGTGACAATGATTTCGGAAGTATATTCACCAGGCTGTGTTCCAACAGGGATAAGTACATCATACCAATAGGTACCGAACTCACCCTGATTGATGGTACGTGGTTCTTTTGGAGGCAGGATGACGTCAGGATACATATATCCTCCATTGAGATTGCTGCTGACATCCTCTCCGTTATGTCTTGACTCCACAAATTCGACCCATCCTCCCTTCGGCTCCGACAGTTGAGCACCTGACCCGGATGCAAAGGTCTTGACCTGAACCTGCACATCAGAGAGAGGTGCAGACTTAGGAAGGACTACCATCTGTACGGATGCAGTCTCGCCTTGAGCATATTTCACGGGGTGAGGCTCAACGTACAAAGCATCGTTGAACTGTCCTCTCAACACCTTTGTCAAAGGGTCCACACTGTAAAGAGATACTGCATCCGAGTAGTTCTTTGTACCTCCGCAGATCACCTCCACTGTAACCGGTTCACCTTCAAATCCGTCTGCGTCGCACGAAGTTACTGTGACCTTGACAGGGTTCTCGTCATCCGGATACACATCAGAAAGGACGAATGTCCTGTCATCAATCCTTTCCTTGCCATTCAGAGGATGGTCACCTTCCCTTTCGTAACTTACCATTGCATATTCCACTCCCTTAGGTTGTCCCCATCTGAAAGTGGCTGTAGTCTGGGAGACATTGCTCGCCGTAAGGAAGGTTACGGCCGGCACATCACGGACAGGCTCATTCACATTAGCCTCCACACTGGCATGCTTTCCGGGAATATCGGACGCACTGTAACTTGTCACAGTGAACGTGTATGGAGAGTCCTTTACATAAGTAAGTCCGTTCACCGTATAGGTAGTCTTGGTGATCTTTCCTTCGACATCGGTCTGTTCACCTTCTCCACGGGAATAACTTATCTTTACATATGCCACATCTTCAGAGGCGGTCCAACTCAATGTGACGCCGGATGCTGTAACTTCCTTTACCGCAAGGTCGGAAACTGCCGGAGCCTCGACCTCAGGTGTAACCTCGTCCTGGCATGCCCAGAGACCGAGAACCATAAGAGCGGATATGACTGTTCTAAATTTCATATTGAATTTATCTGTTTTTGGAAACCATTACTTTTTCATATTGCTGTATACCCTGTACAAGACGTTCAAGTCTGACGGAGGTCCTTCCGCCAGGGTATGCTATAAACGTATCTCCCGATGTGAATGCACGGAATCGGGAGTCCGTAAGAGGATTCTCCGGCCAACTGTTGTATGCCCATCTGAGATAACCGTCGGACTTTCTCTCGAGCATTTCGAGGGCCAGAACCATTGCATCCTCCGGCTCGGAGATGGTGAACAGGTTCGGTGCAAGTTCGGTACAGCAGGTATAATATGTGCTGACCTTGCCCTCAGACTTGCGTCTTGCGAGAACGTCTTCCGGGAAAGTCTGCCCATAGGCAATGCAATAGTCGTATAACTCCTTCTCTATCTCCGGATGGTAATTACCGGCGAGGGCTATCTTGAAATCAGGCTCCGCCTTGCGGATGACATCTATGACCTTGCGCATCGTCTCCAAAGGAAGTTCGTCCATTGCGATGGCACATCTTTCAAACCATCCTTTCTCTCGCAGATGGGCCGCAAACGCCTTGAGCATTCTACCCCAGAACTCAGTATATTCAGGAGTACCGACATGGGCCTCAAGAGTCTTGAGGGTATCGGTTGCCTCATCGTAATACTGGAAGGAAGAGTGCCATGGAGCAATGGAGTAGCAGTTGATCTGCCGGGTTATCCCGCAACTCATCATGAATTCCACCCATCTGTCAAATATCCCGAACCCATATTCCCAGGTTCCGTCGGATTTCTTTACCCATTCCACCATGCTTTCGAAATGGTCATATGTCTGACCTCCCCAAGGCTTGTGGATAAGGGTCGTGGTGATGACCTTCTGACCAGCCTTTGCCAGAAGCGTCATAAGAGGACGCATAGCCTCAAAATGCTCCGGAGTCCATAGTTCCACGCCATGAAATCTCGCCACTGCATAAGGATTCTGCCAGAGATCAAGATGGAAATGCCAGTCTTCAGGAGCAGGAAGTACATTTTCCCCTGCTACAACGGAAAGACCGAGCCTCTTTATAAGTTTACCCTTGCTTCTTACCCTTACACTGCCCTTATATTCACCAGGAGCGACGTCTGAAGGTATCCAACAGGTAAACCATATCCCCTGGGTCTGCATTGGTGACATGTTCACGCTTTCAAGGCAGTGGTCTATACAGTCCGCCACCAGGACAGAATCAATATGCGGTTCTTTTGACCATTCTCCGCAGCCTGTTCCGTTGCTGAAGAATGTGTCTCCCTTGACGTAGGTCACGAAACCGGAACTTATGTTCTCTGCAGGTATGACATGACCTCGAGGGCCTTTCAGATCCGAGATTTCATATTCCAGATCATCTGCACCGGAGGCAGTCCATACGACAGCCTGCGCATAGACCCGTTCCCCTCGCCATCCGTCAAGAGATATCCTGTCGGAAACAGAATACATCGGCACTGAATGTTTCGGATATCTCATGTCTATATCGCCCCACGACACCTGCACACCCTTGACATCCTTCCACTCCTGAGGATCAGGAGCGTCTATCCTGGCAAGGAGGACCTGAGGAAGAAGCGACACAAGCAATATGAACTTGAATTTATTCATCTGACTATATTATTTAACATGGAATGACGCCTTGAGCAGGTCCTCATCTGCGGAAGACGAACCTACCATCACGATGAACTCTCCTGCCTCGACTATCGGCTTCATCTTCTTGTCCAGGAACATCAGTTTGTCCGGAGTGATAGTGAAAGTCACTGTCTTTGTCTCCCCCGGAGCAAGAGAAACCCTGGTAAAATCCTTAAGTTCCTTGACCGGACGGGTCACCTGAGAGAATCTGTCACGCAGATACATCTGCACGATCTCCTCTCCTGCCACCTTTCCTGTATTGGTCACATTGACCGAAACATCTACAGTGCCGTCTGCTGCAATCCTATCGGCAGAAAGAACGAGTTCCGAATATTCATATGAGGTGTAACTCAGTCCATATCCGAAAGGATAGAGCGGAGTGCTCTCCGTCACCACATACGGATGGAAATACTGCGAAGGCTTATGATTGTAGATCATCTGTATCTGTCCTGCCGACCTTGGAATGGTGATAGGAAGTTTCGCGGAAGGATTGACCTTGCCGTAAAGTATTTCAGCGACAGCCTGACCACCATACATTCCCGGCTCCCACGCATTGAGAAGTGCAGGCACATTGTCTGCGATCCATTGCACGCCAAGAGGACGACCGGTCACAAGAACCACGACTGTAGGTACTCCTGTTGCATATATCCTTTCTATCATCTCCTGCTGAAGTCCCACAAGGTCCAGATCAGAACGGTCCGTATCCTCACCGCAGGTCTTCTTGGTCCAGTTGCCTCTGAACATATGTTCTCCTGCCACGACAATATTCAGGTCGCATTTCGAAGCCTTCGCTACAGCCTCGTTGACCTTTGCCCTCGACATTTCCTGAGGATTCCATCCCTGGTCCACGAACACGAAGTCCGTCTGAGGCGAGACCATGCGGAGACCTTCAAGGATGGTCACACAGTTCTCAGGTTTCTGAGGTGCGGTCCAGTCACCCATGATGTTGTGGTCGTCTGCATTGATTCCCGTGACAAGGACCTTTTTATATTTCTTTTCATCAAGCGGGAGTATGCCGTCATTCTTGAGAAGGACTATACCCTGGCGTGCCGCTTCAAGTGCAGTCTGACGATGTTCATCACAAAGACGCACCTGCATTGTGGTCTGAGGATCCGCAAAAGGTTGCTCAAAAAGTCCGAGACGGAACTTGATGTCGAGTATTCTTCTTACTGATTCATCGATTCTTGACTCAGGAATGCGTCCCTCGCGTACAAGTTCGCACACCGCTTCATTCCAATAGATTCCATGCATATGGAGGTCCATACCTGCCATTATGGACTGGTATACCGCTTCCTTTATGTTCTCCGCAGTGGCATGCAGGTCATGGATATGCTCGATATCCATCCAGTCGCTGACCACAAAACCCTTGAAATTCCACTCGCCACGAAGCACGTCGGTCATGAGCCATTCGTTGGAATGACATGGAATACCGTTCAATTCATTATGCGCCGTCATCAACGAAAGAGCACCTGCCTCTACTCCGGCCTTGAACGGAGGAAAGAACACCTCACGTATCGTCCTTTCAGACAGGTCTGTCGGCGAGCCGTTGGTTCCGTTCATCGGCTGACTTCCTCCGACGAAATGCTTCACGCATGCAAGCACATCATCCTGATTCATATCTCCCTGATAGCCTTTTACAGACTCAACACCCATCACAGATACCAGATACGGGTCCTCACCGAAAGTCTCGCCACAACGTCCCCACCTTGCATCGCGGGCCACCTCGACATTAGGATTGAAGGTCCAGTGCATGTTCATAGCCCTCATCTCCGAGGCTGTCTGACGCGCAATCCTGTAGGCCATCTCCGGATTGAAAGAGGAAGCAAGACCGATGCTTGTAGGATAGGCGGTATTGTCGGGACAGTTGCAGTTGCCGTGGATGGCATCGATACCGAACATGATCGGAATCTGAAGGCGGCTCTGCATTGCAAGTTCCTGAAGATAATTGGCCTCTTCGATGGTAAGGACATGAAGGAAGGAACCTATCAGACCTTCCTTTGTCCACTGCTCGATGGTATCGGCAGGGAAACCGGGATAATATGCCTGGGCAGTATTTGTCTTCAGGTCCTCCGGAGTAAGATGAGCCTCGTTTGCCCTGATATGTTCGATACCGACAAACTGATTCATCTGTCCCGCCTTTTCCTCAAGCGTCATCCTTGAAAGCAGGTCTTCCACCCTTTTTTCCACAGGTTTTGAAGCATCCTTGTATAGAGGTGCGTCATTTCCATCTGCACACGAAAACACTGAGAGCGCTGACATTGTAACAACGGTTAGTTTAGTAAAAAAATTCATGGTCATATAGCATTATTCATTTATTTCCGACAATGACTTCAGGAGTTCTCTCCTGGTCTGACGATATGTATCAGGATTGCCGTTATATACCCACCAGTTGGAAATCAGGGTATTGACCAGATATTCCGCCTGTGCAGGATTTTTCTCGGCAAGCATTTTCAGAAGGGTCAGGTCTTCCAGACCGTCGCGGTGCTGCTCGAAACGGATGGAACGCAGCATCTTTCTGTCTCCGGGATATATTATCCATGCATCACCTCCGGGAAGAAGCGTTCCAGTTCCCGGAATTGCCGTCTCCGCGAAAGGATCTTCATTCCAGTAATTGAATCCCCAGTGAAGATATCCGTCTGCATTGTATTTCTGAGCCATCCAGAAGAGCATCCTTGTCTTGAGAAGTGGCTGTTCGATGAATCTGTTGGGATATTGCGCACGAGGATAGCAGCAGGTATAGAACCAGACCTCGTCACCTTTCGACTGCCTTTCCTTGAAGAACTCGTAGTTCTCATGCCAATAGTTGAGTTGTGGACACCATGCATCAGTGGCTCCGGTCGTCCTGGTGGTCTGCAACGCCTCAAGGACCTTGACATCCGGCCAGAATTCCTTGATGAGAGAGACTGCCTGACAATAACTTACCGCATTTTCATCTACCGGTTCGTCACATACCTGCTGGTAACATCTGTCTGTCAGACCCTTCTCCTCAAGATGTTTTCTGAGCGAAGGAATGAAGTAACTGTAGAACTCCCTGACACGCGGATCGGTAGGAGCATATGACTCCTTCTCCATCTTTCCGTCCACCTCTACAGGAACAAAAAGTCCCATCTGTCCTGTCCAGACAGGAACCAGACGATGGCCAAGTTCCTCTATCTGTATGATATCCAGAATGCCTGCCTTCCTGCATATGTCGACATACCAGTCGAAGCGGGAGAAATCAAACTCCCAACCGCCTTCGGCAGTCTTCTTCATATCCACAACACCCCATATAGGCATTCTTGTCATGGTCTGGTGACCTTCCGCCAATATTCCGTAAAGGTCTTCCAGATATTTCTTATGGTCTTCTGAATATCTTTCAACGGATTTTCCGCCATTCCACTGCTTCATGCAGCCCTCAAAGTCAAAAGCCCAGTTCACATTAGGAAAATCAGGTTTTCTCATTGTCACAGGCCAGACCTTGACATTTATGGGCTTTACAAAAGAGAATCTCCTTCCCGCCGAGCGTCCTTTCATCCTGACCTGAGCGGTATATATGCCTTCAGGAGTTCCTTCCGGAACAAAGACTGTTATCCACGGACAGAAGGTTACAAACGGTTCAAATTCATATTCTTCCTGTTCAAGAATAGGATCCGGGAACAGTCCTGTGCTGCTCCTCAGGACATCATGGGCAGGATAATCGGCAAGATCCCCTACTCCGACATAACCTACGACACCACATCTTGGTGCAGGAATCCTGCTTCCGTCTTCGCTTACAAGGTCTGAACAGGTGACAGTAAAGCCTTCAACCTGAGCCGCGCCATGAAGGGCGAACTGGAACTCGACATGAGTACCTCCTGCCGCATCGAGCGTGTCAGGAGCATTCCTGAAGAGAGTATTTTCCGGAAACACCTTTGTCAGGGAATCTACAGGACTGCAGGTCACAGCAGGTCTCTCGGAACAGGACGCGAGAAGAGCCGAAGCGGCTGCAAAGGATAAGAATATCTTTTTCATATCTAGCGGAGATTTCTTGAATATTTCCTTACACGTTCATCATCTATGACTCCAGACCAGTTCATACCGAATGCGAAATCATACACATTCCCCTCGGTATCGATGTGGCAGCGCATATCGTGCGGAACATCTTCAAACTGTTCCTCCACAGTCCTCATGTCTGCAGGCATCTGCATAGGAAGAAGTCCCGAAGGCTCTCCTTTTCCGGTAATGAACTCCATGATGATCTGATGCTGGGAATAGAAGGTAAGGAAGATAGCGTCGGCGAACGGTTCTATTTCCGAAATCACAAAAGGATTGACCAGGGTAGCGACCACTATGACAGGCTTATCCCCCATTATCTTTCTGGCATCCTGCACTGAATGCATGTCAGAGACGTTTCTTGTCCTGACAGATCGTCCTTTGTAACCTCGGTCTGTAAAATCCTCATACGGATCTCCTCCGGCGATGCTGTGTTCCCTGGCATATTCCGCAGTGTAATCGCCGTACTGAAGACTTATAGGTTCATATGGAGTCGCTTCCCCTTCCTGCATCTGTCTGCCGTATCCGAATCCTCCGTCAGGAGAATCGATGAAAACAAGAGCGATGTCTGCTTCTGCCGCCGAATCCACCCTTGAGCCGAAATACTGCCCGACCAGTGCATCTTCGATAGGATCGGTGCTTTCCTCCTGATATTCGGTTCCCCAGAAATCCACATGTGCAGGTCTGTATTTATGAGGCACGAAGACCTTCAGGTCCCTGCAGTCCTTCATAGGAAGCAGTCCGCCACGGTTCTTGAGCATTATCACGCTCTTCTTCTGAGCCTCATAACCCTTGTCCATATATTCGGGACAACCTACAATTTCCTTGGATTTATCCAGATCGAGATAGGGATTTTCGAAAAGTCCGACTCTGAAAATATTCAGAAGCAATCTTCGGGCAGACTGTTCCATCCTTTCCCTCATCCACTCCTCACCATGCTCCTCTACTCCCATCTCATAGGCCTGGAGCACAGGAAGTTTGTCGTTATTGCCGCCGAACTGGTCGCAACCTGCCATAATGACCTTATAGTGACGTTCGGCCTCACTCAGGTGTTCCACGCCCCATGGCTTTCCCCAATGATTTCCTGTCTGCTCGTATTTCTGAGTGATGGCCCAATCTGTACATACCACTCCGTCATATCCGGCATCTCCACGAAGCATATCGGTAATGATCTGCCTGTTGTAACTGTTGCCTACATTTTCATCCGTCTGATTGAAACTGATCGTATAATAAGGCATCACGGCAGATGCAGCCTCTGTTCCGTTACGGAGCCTGAATGCTCCTTCTGTAAACGGTTTCTTATGCATCTCGAAATTGTTTCCGGGATAGACAGCATATTTTCCAAATCCCATGTGAGCATCTCTGCCACCCTCACCGGATCCTCCGCCCGGCCAATGCTTGACCATGGCGTTCACACTGCCCTTACCCCAGCCGGAGGACTTTCTGCCAAGGAATCCCCGTTTCTCCAGCACGTCATCACCATATGAGGTCTGAAATCCGTCACAGTAGGCTCTTGCCATGTCTGTTGCCAGGGCCGGGTCCTCGCTCATCGTAGCATGGAACCTGTTCCACCTTGGCTCTGTGGCAAGATCCACCTGAGGAGACAGGGCCGTGGCAAGACCCAGAGCGCGATATTCCTTCGCGGCAATCTGTCCGAACTCCAGCATGAGTTCAGGATCGAACGTAGCGGCCATACCCATGGAAGTCGGCCAAAGGGATATATCTCCACCTGCTCCCGCATTATATTCCGCATTTGCATCGGCGCCGTTATGTCTCGGGTCTGAAGAATTGTTGCACGGAATGCCGTGGGAGAGTCCCTCGACATATGCCTGGACTATATTGTTCCACCTTACGGCAACTGCGGTACTGTCGAATCTTGTCAAAAGGATATGGCGCAGATGGTCCTCCTTGAGGAATTTTTTCTGTTCGTCAGTCATATCCCAAGGCTTGGCATCCGTCTGGTCGAACCATTTTCCTCCATAAGTACCCCACCAGGCAGGCATCGGAAGCGCCTGATGGCCGCTGTACAGCATCAGACCTGCAATCTCCTCGATGCTCAACTGAGAAGCAAGGTCGGCCGACCTGTCTTCGAAACTTTCCCTCCAGTCTTCATACACATCCAGAGAACCGTTGCGATTGAGATCCTTGAATGCATATCCGTCTACGGTAAGCACCGCTACACCGGACTCCTGCGAATACCCAAGATCCGGACCACCCTTCTGAGTGATCAGAACATAACCGTCCTTGAACTCCTGCGACCATCTCCGGTCAGGCGAACAGGAAGATGCAAGAATGAGGATACTGAAGAAAAATGCTGTGGAAAACCTGCTCATCTTTATTGTCTTACATTTTAGCAAATGTAAAAAAGATGGAAGGTCAAGTCAATAAGGGAGAAAAGTTACGGCAAATAATAAGAAATTTCCGGTATTTTCTCTACCTTTCAGATGAGTGATTTCACTTGAGCGGATTGCTTTGCACGCCCTCATAGGTCATCTTTACAGGAATGATATACCCATTCTCGTCAAAATGGATTTCATCTACGCAGACGACCCTGTCATTACCGTCGGTGCTTCCCAGAGGATGGCGATGATAGAAGATATACCACTTGTCCGACTTAGGCTCATGCAGCATGGAATGATGTCCTGCTCCGGTGGCGACCTCAAGATCCTGCTGAAGGATGATACCTACCCTTTCGAAAGGACCGAGAGGATTGTCTGCAATGGCATATGCCACCCTGTAATCATCCCTTGTCCATGTTCCTTCCGACCACATGAAATAGTATTTTCCGTCCTTTATGAACATGAACGGTCCTTCATAATAGCCGTCAGGTGTGATCTCCTTGAAGGTCTCTCCGTCCTCGAAAGGCACGAATCCCGTAAAATCGTCGTTCAGGATGCACACATTGCAGTGTCCCCAACCACCGTAATACATATAATATGTGCCGTCCTTGTCCTTGAATATATACTGGTCTATCGGCTGGGCGCCGTTTATTATCTTGTCAAGAAGAGGTTTACCGAGAATATCCTCATATGGTCCTGCCGGATTGTCCGCCCTGACATATCCTATACCTCCATCGCCGTCAGCATACATATCGTTGCCGCATATGAAAAGGTAGTAATAGCCGTCCTTCTCTATGACCGCAGGAGACCACATGGCCTGCCATATCCATTTCACCTTTACCGTGTCTACAATACTTTCATGTCTGGTCCAATGCACAAGATCCGGCGATGAGAACGCATCCATATATGTCTGCTGCTCGAACGGAAGGGATGCTGTAGGAAAGACCCAGTATTCGTCATCCCATATTACAGCCTCAGGATCGGAATACCAGCCAGGGAAAAGCGGATTGCCGGACATCTTCTTATCCTCCTGAGATCCAGCATATTCCTTATCCCAAGCACAGTAATTCAGGAACCACTCCCAGTCAGGAGCAGAAAGCCAATGTTGTCTTGAGATGATTTCAGGGAGATTGCGGTACCTTGCCTTGAAGGCCCCTATGATTTCCTCCGCCTTTTCCGGACTATAATGCACCTCGACATTCAGAGAGGTCATGGCGGCAAGATCGTCTATAGGGTCGCAGCCATAGCGGTATTTCATAGCCTCGATGGCATTGGCCATCCTGCGGGCCACACCGACAGTTCCGTCAGCGATGAACGGAGAGTCATCGGCATATATGATCCTGATGACCTTTTCCGTTGCACAATCGTTCTGAGGCACATCTATGACAAAGGCAAAATCCTTCTCAAGATAACGGACCGGCACAGTCTCACCATTGACAGACACGGATTCCGGAAGAAGACTATCCATCACCTTGACCTTGAAATCCCTGCTCTGAGGCATTCCCTCATATGAGCCTTCGCGCGGCGCAATCGTGATGGTCCTGACATTGCCGTCCCACCTGCTCGACAACCGTGTCACAGCATATTCCGTTGCATAGTCCTTGTCATTGCCGGCATCTTCATACATGTCGAAACTTCCATCCTTTCCAGGAAAGACAGTCACATATATATCCTCGTCATTATTGTTGAGATTCTCCACTTCAGACCCGTAGAAAGGCAATATCGAACCGGCCTTGACATACACGCCATATTCATCCAAGGCGAATTTACGTCTGAGGGTCCTTCCGCCCTCAAGCAATGTTCCGGTGTGAAGTTCATACCACTCCCCTTCAGGAAGCCAGACTTCGATCTCCGTATAGACTCCGTCAGAGGGTTTTGTCACAGGCGCTATAAGCATATTGTCACCGAACATATATTCGTTTCTGAACTCGTACGCCTGCTCCATCTGAGGATAATCGTAGTAGAGCGGACGACATAACGACAGACCCTCGTCATAGGCTTTTCTTGCCATCGTATAGATATACGGCACCATATCATAGCGTTGACGTACTGTCTGCCTTATGACCTCTGTATATTTCTGTTCAAACACCCATGGTTCCTTGTTCAGGGCGCCATGCTTGGTGCTATGCGTACGCATCACAGGGCTGAAGCCTCCGAACTGGATCCAACGGACATACATTTCCGGATCGATGGAAGAACCGAGGTGGCCTCCGATGTCATGGCTCCAATATCCGTAAAGTACATTTGATGCAGTAGATGTAAAATATGGCTGATAATCAAGAGATGCCCACGAGATGGTAGCATCACCTGAAAAACCCACCTGATACCTGTGATTGCCCAGACCGCCCCATCTGTGGTACAGAAGAGGACGTTTCTGCCCATGACGCTCCATGTCGGAAAAATAGCAGTAGTTTATCCACCATGTATTGTTCAACTGCGGCATTTTCCTGTCATACAGATGCTGCTGCCAGTCGAGCCACCAGAAATCCACACCTTCATCCTGCATAGGGTGCATCACCTTGGAAAACATGTTCTGCATGAAATTCTTGTCTGAGTTGAGCCACTCGATATGCTGTCCGGAAGATGGGTCAAGCCCCATGCCCTTTGCAAGGTCAGGATAGCGTTCCTCATATGAATGGAAGCCGTCTGCAGGATGCAGATTCAAGGTAACCTTAAGACCTTCATCCTTGAGATGCTTCATGAATTTTTCAGGATGAGGGAAGAGGGAGCGGTTCCAGGTCCAGCCTGTCCAGCCGCCACGGCCCTCGTCCGTATAATGCCAGTCCATATCTACGACAAGCACGTCAAGAGGTATGTCATAGGCCTTGAAACGGTCTATCAGAGTACGCATTTCCTGGTCTGAATATGTCCAGTATCTCGACCACCAGTAGCCGAATGTGTAACGTGGAGGAAGCGGCACCTTGCCTGCAAATACGGTAAAGTCCTTCAAGGCAGAACGATAATCATTGCCATATGCCATGAAATACCAGTCCTGACATTCCTTATGTTCCCTTTCCTTTACCCAGGCCCAGTCGGAATCATCAAAAAGGAAATTGGAGGATTCATCTATGAGAGTCCATCCGTCTCTGGCAAGTATTCCGTCTTCAAGCGGCACATCCTCAAGATATGTAAATTCGAAAGACATGTTCTTTTCGACCTTGCGGTCACCTTCCATCCAGTCCAAGGTGCGGATAGTTCCCTTGAGGTTTTCCTTCTGCTGCATCCCCGGATGCCATACGAATGCAGGCGTAATGCCTTCTGCTGATGTAATTGTAAGGTTATCAGCAGTAAACCTGCCGGTTCCCCTCCTGTACTCGAGAATCATTTTTGAAGTCTCGATGCGCACGACATTCCTTGATACCTTCTTTTTGTAGTCAACCTGCGGATAGTCTCTTTCAGAAGCGACAAATGACGGTTCATCGGTAAAATGTCCCTGCGGCTGCCATTCCAGACGGATGGTTCCGTCAGTAATTACGGTGAAACGGACCTGAGAGTCCTGATACGGCACGTTTGAAGAAGATGAAGCGGATGCAGTAAAGGCGATCGCCGAAAATGCCAGAAGAAACGGTAGTATCAGTCTTATTTTCATATCTGTGAATTTTTATCAGAGAAGTGGATATATGTTTTTCCAGATGGAATCGAGCAGTTTCTGCTCATCCGATGAAAATGCAGTCGTCACCACCACGGCGTTCTGCTGCGGGAATATGATTGCAAGTTGTCCGTTCGCTCCATGCATGCGTACTGCTCCATCGGTACAGTTCCACATCTGATAGCCATATCCTTGAAAACCCTGGTCATCCTTGAGATTTTCCAGAACTGCCGGATCTTCTATCAGATTGGTATACTGCATGATATGAGGGTATGACGCAGTGTCGAACCATTCCTGGGCAAGGAGTTGCTTTCCGTTCCAATTTCCTTTCTGAAGGAAGAACTGGCCTGCCTTCGCCAGAGATTCTGTCGAGAGATAAAGTCCCCAGCCACCTGCATCGAAACCCTGAGGAGATTTAAGCGAATGGTAATCGCGGATCTTGAGCGGCGCAAACAACTTTTCGTCAAGATAGTCTTCCATCGTCTGCCCGGTAACCTTTGAGATGATCATGGACAGGATATAGCCGTTCATGCTGTTGTAGTTGAACTGATGTCCCGGCTCGAAGATGAAATCCGAATTCAGAAAACTTCTGCCCCAATCTTCCACCTTATTGTCAAGCACATCATATGTCAGGTCCGGCAATCCGGAAGACATGATCAGAAGATCGTGAATCGTAAGGTTCTCAAGCCATGGATGAGGATTATCGGGAAGCATATCCTCGTCAAAGAAAGACACTACCTTATCGGAAGTGCAGAGAAGTCCGTCCTGCTGGGCGAAACCTATGGCAAAGGCGGTAAATGTCTTGCTGACAGACCACATCACCTGGAGTTGGTCAGGGGAGAAACCCACGTTCCAACGCTCATATACGACTTTTCCCTCATCTACGACCATGAGGCTGTGCAGGACATTGCCAGGCCCTCTCCAGACATCATCGAAGACCTTGTCACAAGCCTTTTCATATCTGTCCATCGTTGACTTGTCCGCCCGCGGGAGGGAACCGCCGCATGATGCCGCAGACAATATGACCATAGATAAAACTGCAGGAAGAATCAGATTTTTCATATCACAAGGGTGCTGTTAATCGAGTGTAAATTTATCAATTCATTCGAAAAACAGCAAGAACGGACCGAAAATGATCGATCATCTCTGATTGTTCCTGCAATTATTAAGCATTTTCCGGAAAATTTCAGACATTCAACTTATCATGGGCATGATGCTTTTCCGGATCATCCGCATCACAGACTGCCGTCTGACTTGCAGCGCAGAAGGCGGACGGAATATTTGAATATATCACCGTTATATTCTGTCTGAAGTCCGGCCTCACCAAGGTTATAGGCTGCCACTACAGGCACCTTTCCTTCATCGAAATATTTTTCGAGAGTAGATGAGATCAGACGTCCGTCATAATTTCCGGCATATCCGATTTCTCCTATATAGCCCTCAATCTTGAAAACGAGTTCAAGACAGTCTTTCCAATAATCATCATCGGTTATATCTGACATCTTTGTCGTCGTGTCACCCGCCTTAAGCCACTTTGCCCGGAGTTTCAATCCATACAATTCCTGGAAATTGTCTACAGCAGGACGCACACGACATATTTCATATCTGTATGCAGCATATTGTGAAGTGCCTTTGAAGCGAAGAGCAAATATCGGGAACAAGTCCGGGTCGTCATCTTCGTAATCCTGCGCATAGAAGAACTCGGAATCACCGCTTATCGTCTTGCCTGATTCATCTGCAGCATAACCGCCTTCATTTTCGAGATACGCAGTCTCCACGCAGGAATATTTCCCGTCTTCAAACGGAGACCACGAAAAGACAAGGAGAGAACCGGCATTGAAACCATCAGGAAGTTTATCTCTGTCAAGTCTTGGGAATGCCATCATGAGTTCACCGGAAGACGGAACCCTGTAAAAGTTGCCTTCCGAATCCTTGACCGGACTGTCCAGAAATCCGCCATCCTTAAGTTGACCATGTGAAAAATATGACTCGTCAGTGCGGAAATAGAAATCATTCCCGAGGAATGTCACATTGTCGGAAGACATGGTCTCGACATCAGTCTCCACATATTTTGAAAGTATCCACACATCCCTTTGAAGAAGATCGAATGGGTCATGTTTTGTACACGCTGCAAGTGTGACCAATATTGCGATTGCAAAATGTTTCTTCATGATTAAGCCTCCCGTTAATTGTGATTGTTCTTACCTATCAGATACTGCAGGGTGACACCTGCCTTAGGAACGAATGCAGCCTTGTCGGTACTCTGCCAGATTCTGAGATGATCCACCACTTCATATTTATGGACATCGCCTATCAAAGCGCCCACGCCGACTTCAAAATCAAGATTCAGACGTTTTCTGATAGGGAGTGTATATCCGTAAGTCAGCATCGGACCGAATTTCCAAGGATCCGCATCCACCAATATTCCGGTCACATCAAATGTAAGCATCTGAGCCGAAAGGCCGACATGATGACCTGCAGCGAAAGGCTTCTGATCCTCATTTATATAATATTTAAGCCCGAACTCCGCACCATGTACCCTGTACCAATGCGAATAATCCACTCTGAGCCATATGTTATGCATATAGTTCACATCAAGGACAAGTCCCTTCCACAGACCGAACTCGACACCGAGATTGAACAGTGATGCAGCATCATAAAGGAGATTTGTCTTTGCCACCATATTGAAGGACCATGCAGGCACCGGTGCGGGAGCAGGGACAGGTTCAGGCACAGGCTCCGGTACAGGTTCCGGCTCGGGAACCGGTTCAGGTTCCGGTTCTGGCGCAGGTTCCGGCTCAGGAGCAGGCTGCGGTGGAGCAGGTTTCTTGATTTCCCGTCTTATATTCCAGGCAATCATCACCATTGTACCACGCAGATTAGGGAAATATTTCTCATAAATCTCATTCCAGACTTTTCCCTCATCGAGTTTCATGAGTTCTTGCTGGCGCTTCTCAACCTTCTTTCCATTGATGAATTCGACCTCCGGACCTTCGATTATGGACATAACCTTTTCCCTGTACGGAAGGTCGGAATACTCCATGATGCTGTAAAGGCCCTGCCAGTCCACTCCTCTGGACTCGACCTCAACCTCAGACGGATCCAGAAGTTTCTGATTCAGAAGATAATCGAGAACGGCATTCGCCCTTGAATCTGACAGGCGCTTGTTCAGATCGATTGCTCCCTCCGGCGATGCACCGGAAACTATAAGCACACTCTTGACCTTGCTGCCGGGAGTATCCTTCATCTTATGAAAACTGTCCGTAAATTTTTTCAGACTCGCACCATTGTCACGGAAATCGGGATGGAGAACCGAGACATTCTGAGGAAAATAGATCTGAAGGGTGTCAGACGTCACCCACATCTCAGACAAGGTCTGTGCGGACAGACCCGCAGGTATCAATACCAGTAGAAGAATAAGAATACGTTTCAACATAAGGCTAAATCTGTTATATATCGCAAATTTAACCTTAGCACCATATCAGTGTTATAAATTGAATGACATAAAATATTGCCAGAACGACATTAAGAGGCAATATTTCTGAAATTTGTCACAAGCGGTCTATCTGAGATTTCCGTTCAAATCCACAGGAAACATGACGAACGGATCGAATAGTGAGTCCAGGACCACCGCAGCCTCGAGCCTTGTAGCGGTCCTGTCCGGGCGGAAATTCACCAGTCCGAGGTGTTCCCACCATGACTTCACATCACCGGGAACCGAAGCGCCCATGTTTTCAAGGACCTCCAGGAGTTGTCCTACTCTCACCGGACCCTTATCCAGAGGAAGCGGCCGGTTATAGTAACCCCTGACATATATATCCTCGGTCAGAAGCGGATCGTCCGCCCTGAACCATGTCTGATTGGCCCAGCCGACATTACGGCCCTCGCCGCGGAGAATACCTGTCGCACCTATCTTCTGAAGTGCCTTGAAATGCCTGTGGTCCTTAGGAAGGTCAAGATACGGCATAATGTAACATCCCGCATCAAGGAGCACCCTCTGGACATCGCGGACACTTACCGCTCTTACAGGCTTGCCCTTGATCTGCGAAAGTGCGGCAAGTGCTCCGGCAGCCTGACCTATCTGCATCACTACAGGCTGCAGACGGGTTGCTCCGTTGATAAGATTTGAAACAGACACTGATTTCTCTGCAACTATCAGATTTTCAACATCTTTCTGCTTAGGTATCATCACGCCCATCGGGACATTGAACGATGGGATAGGATAGAAATGAAGGTCCGGAAGATTCTTCCAGTCCGGATGCCTGAAATGGTGATGGTCGACCGCATAATCCCCTACCGCTATACCTGTCCTGTAATATGGATATCTGAATCCATATGGCTTTGCCGCAGCATCAAGGGTAAGGAACGCCTCTCCGACAATACGTCTTGACTCTCTATGATATGGCATCAGGGCAAGTCCGTCCTCCGAAGGAAACTCATCGTCTGCAATGCCCAGATTCTTCATTCCAAGTTCCGTCTGAATGAAATATATGAAGCATCGGGTGAAGTCCTTTGCCTTCTCATAGGCCTCGGCACGCTCCTCAGAGTTCATTTCAATGGAGTTGACGTAATAGTCGTTTCCATAGATAGGCCAGTTTATCATATATTTCCCGCCGGGAGTCCTTCCGTATGTTATCATCATCTGCGCGCTCCAGATGGTCTGGCCTGTCTCGGAAACCGTATTACGTGGATTGACCGCACAATTCGCAAAAAGAGAAGGATCATACCCATCCGGTTTCTCCAAGGTCATGTCGGCATCCGGACCATAATCCTTGAGGATAGCGACATATGTGAGGTCCTGGATCACATCATTGGCCTGTGCCGGAGCGATTGACTCACCGGTGTCGGACGATGATTCCATACCTATATTATATTCCACTCCGCATGCCTTGGCAACGTCACCAAGTTCAGTTCCGTCAATGAGCACATCCGCCTTCACCAGATATTTCTTTCCGTCAGCCTGCCTGAGTTCCACAAGCCATCCTTCCTCATCTTTATTGACTCCCAGCATAACCGTCTCTCTCCTGACCTGCAGGAGTTCACCACATCCGGCAGCCATGTTTGACAATATTTCCTGACCGACATTCGGCTCGAAGTTGATATTGCTCACCCAACCGGTCTTCAGGGCCTCCCAGCCGCCATATCGCTGCGACAATGAGTCTGCAAACTCACCGAATATGCCGCTTCTCAAATTGTAATTGCCGTCAATGCAACTTACACCGGCAGACGTAAGCATCCCTCCGACCCACGGAGTCTGCTCGACTACCATCGTCCTGACACCCATTCTGGCAGACTGCACTCCCGCCGATATACCGCTGGCTCCACCGCCCACGACAAGCACATCGACTTCCTGTATTTCAGTGCAGGAATCAAGACAGAGAAGACAGCAGAACAGAAATGATATAAAATTAGTATGTAATTTCATTGTTATGTTACTTTAGTCCCACAAAATTAAAATATTTTATTAATATTAACTATCTTTGGGAAAAATATAAACTATACAATCAATATGCGTAAATCATTGAGTATTCTACTGGCAATATTCTGCCTTGCAACGACTGTGGAAATGTCCGCAAAAAAGCCACAGGTAAAAATCGAGACTCCTGCTTCAGACAGCCGTATCGAGTATACAGGAAGAACATTGGTAAGCGGCGATGAAGTGTCTTACGACTGGAGCGGAGTATATTTCAGGGTGAAGTTCAACGGCCCTTACCTCGCAATGAAATGTTCCGACAGCAAGAACAGTTGGTTCAACCTGTGGATTGATAAGGAAATGTCACCTGAGGCTGACAGAAAATTCCTGATTGCAGCCAAGGACACTCTCGTTGTTCTCGCAGAAGGACTTGGAAAAGGAGAGCATGAGGTGATTCTTCAGAAGAGGACAGAAGGAGAACAAGGTCGTCTGACAATATACTCATTCCTCAGCGAAGGCGAAATCCTTCAGGCAAGCGGAAGAAAGGAAAGACATATCGAGTTCATCGGTGATTCATACACATGTGGATATGGTACAGAGAGCCATGACAAGAACGACCCGTTCCTTCCGGAAACA
>SUYY01000014.1 GCA_015060205.1 Bacteroidales bacterium | reverse complement strand
AAAGGAGATATCCTCGTGAAGATCATGTATAACGAAAAGGAGACCTCCATACCTGCGCTGGAAGCCTCCTTTGGTCCATATTACCGATGGGATACCTTGAGGGACTACCTCACCGGACTTGAATAATTATTTCCTGCAGACTATTTCGTATTCACCCTCCTTCAGATTCATCTGCCTTCCGGCACGCTCAAAATCAACTATCGGACCACAAAAAAACGGCACCCTCAAGCGAGGATGCCGTTTCGGTTTATATTGCAGTGAGATTATTTCTCTTCCTTCTTGGCAACAGCCTTCTTTGTAACGTCGTACATGATAGGAGTTGCGATGAAGACAGATGCATATGTACCCACTACGATACCGAGAATCAATGCTACTGCAAGACCTCTGATCACCTCGCCACCGAAGATTGCGATTGCAAGCATTGTGATGAGTGTTGTGAGTGAGGTGTTCATTGTACGTGAGAGAGTGCTGTTGAGGGCCTCGTTCACGTTCTTGCGGAAGTCTGCCTTAGGATGAAGTTCCTTGTACTCACGGATACGGTCGAAGATCACCACGGTGTCGTTGATTGCGTAACCGATGATGGTGAGGATCGCTGCGATGAATGTCTGGTCGATATCGAGGCTGAATGGAAGGATGCCTGAGAATATCGAGAAGAATCCGATCACGATGATGGATGTGTGAGCAAGACCTGTCACACCACCGAGACCCCAAGTCCAGCCACGGAAACGTACTGCGATGTAAGCGAAGATCACGATGAGTGCGATGATCACAGCGATGATAGCGTCTCTTGTGATGTCGTTTGCGATAGTAGGACCCACCTTGTCGGAACTGATGATACCGTTAGGATTGTCGAGTGTAGATGTGAATTCAGCGAATGAAAGTTCAGCGGCGAAGAAGCCCTTGAGTGCATTGTAGAGTTTGTTTTCAACCTCTGCATCAGCCTCAGTAGACTCGTTCTCTACAAGGTACTGGGTTGTGATCTTCATCTGGCTCTCACCACCGAACTGCTTAACCTCGACAGCGCCGTCAAACTCTGCGAGAGCGGCAGCACGTACATCCTCTGCAGTAACAGGCTGGTCGAATCTTACAACATAAGTACGTCCACCTGTGAAGTCAACACCGTAAGTGAAGCCCTTGGTGAAGATTGATACGACAGAAGCAAGGATGAGTACGCCTGAAACGATGTAAGCGATCTTCTTCTTGCCGATGAAGTCAACATGTGTATTCTGAAGGAAGTTCCTTGTGAGTTTGTTGTCGAATGTGATGTTCTTGCCCTTCGATACTCTGTCATCAAAGATGATTCTTGTGATGAAGATTGAAGTAAGTACTGAAGTCACGATACCGATGATCAGGGTAGTTGCGAAGCCCTGTACAGGACCTGAACCGAAGATGAAGAGAACGATACCTGTGAGGAGGGTAGTGATCTGACCGTCGATGATTGCTGAATATGCATTCGAGTAACCGTCAGCGATAGCCTTGCTCAGACCCTTGCCTGCGCGGAGTTCTTCCTTGACACGCTCGTAGATGATCACGTTGGCGTCCACTGCCATACCGAGGGTAAGCACGAGACCTGCGATACCAGGGAGTGTGAGGACTGCACCGAACGAAACGAGAGTACCGAAGAGGAGCACTACGTTGCAAAGGAGCGCTACGTCAGCAACAAGACCTGCACCCTGATAGAAGAGGATCATGTAGAGAAGTACGAGAACGAATGCGATCACGAATGAGATGAGACCCGCATTGATTGACTCTGCTCCGAGTGATGGTCCGACAACCTGCTCCTGGATGATGGTTGCAGGTGCAGGGAGTTTACCTGACTTGAGCACGTTTGCAAGGTCTTCTGCCTCTTCGAGGGTGAAGTTACCTGTGATCTGTGATGATCCGCCTGCGATTTCGCTCTGAACTGTAGGGTATGAATATACCATTCCGTCGAGAACGATCGCGATCTGTTTGCCGATGTTCTCCTTGGTCATTCTTGCCCAAGTGTTTGCGCCCTCGGCGTTCATTGACATTGAAACCTCAGGGTTTCCGCCTGTGTTACCATATTGTACGCGCGCGTCAGTCACGACACCACCGTCGAGGGTTGCCTTGCCGTCGCGTGAAGTGGACTTGATGGCAACGAGTTCGTAGATGTTGTCACCAGGGATCCACTGAGATGCCTTTACAGTCCACATAGGCTTGAATTCACGTGGGAAGAGAGCCTTGATCTGCGGCATGCTGAGATATTTGTTCACGAGAGCGGTGTCAGCATAGTTTGCATAACCGATGCATGCGTTGCCCTTTGCGCCTGATGGCTGGAGAACAGAGAAGAGAGGGTTCTGCTTCTTGAATTCAGCCTCAGCAACAGCGTCCTCCTGGTTCTTCTGGATTTCCTCTGCGAGAAGGTCGTCGCCCTTTGCAGCAACTTCCTCTACCTGAGCGACGTCTGTGTCAGCAAGAAGTTCAGCGAGTTTTGCATTTGCCTCGTTAAGGTATACTTCAACCTCAGCGTTGTCATATGTAGCCCAGAACTCGAGTGATGCTGTTCCCTGGAGGAGTTTTCTTACACGCTCAGGCTCTTTTACACCTGGGAGTTCCACGAGGATACGGCCGCTGTTTCCGAGTTTCTGGATATTTGGCTGAGTCACACCGAAACGGTCGATACGGTTTCTGAGGACGTTGAATGAGTTTGAGATTGCACTCTCAGCCTCACCTCTGATGACCTCGATGACCTGCTCGTCAGTAGACTCAGGATTGATCTTGTCCCTCATCTCATATGTTCCGAAGACCTGTGCGAGCGGAGTGCCGTTCGCTGTCTCCTTCCATGCCTCTGCGAAGAGAGTGATGAAGTCCTGACGTGAGTTTACGCTTCTCTCCTGTGCGAGAGCAAGAGCGTTTGTGAACTCTGGAGTGTTGTTTCCGCCTGCAAGGGCCTGTACGAGGTCCTTGAGTTGAACCTGGAGCATTACGTTCATACCACCCTTGAGGTCGAGACCGAGGTTGATTGACTTCGCTCTTACATCCTTGAATGTGTAGCCGAAATAAACCTTCTCAGAAGAAATTGAATCGATGTACCTTCTGCTTTCGTCCTTTCTGATTGAATCAAGGTAGAAAGCCTTGTCTACATCTGCCACTTTCTCGAAAGCGGCTGTCTGCATTGCGGCCTCTGCCTTGTTGTCGGCATATTTCTCGGCCTTCTTCTCCTGATACTGCGTTACAGCAGTGAAAGAGAGTTGCCACAGAGATGCCAGAAGAAGCAGAACTGCCACAAATTTGATTGCACCTTTACTTTGCATAATAGTTATTGTTTTTAATGATTTTGTATTCAACTTTCGGTATGGCAATGAAGTTGCTCGACATACCAAGCGCAAAATAGGGCACAAATTTACGATTTTTTTCTTATAAATGAAGTTTCTGCAAATATTTCTTATTTTTGTAGGCTGAAAATGTGACGATATGATGAAAGGAAGACTGATATTCTTCTTAAATATAACAATATTACTGTGTTCCGCCGCTATGGCAGCGCATGCTCAGACCTCTCAGGTGGACAGCCTTCTGAGCAGGGGAGACTCGTTGAGGCGTGCCTATTGCTTCGAAAAGTCTCTCGATGCCTATACGGAGGCTCTTGATGTCGCTTCCGACACCACGCACGCCCCGACGGACACCTCCCTTGTCATGATGATCAGCGACCGCATCCTTCTTTCGGAAAACGGCCGGAACATGACGGGGTTCGTCTATCAGCCGACGGTTGTCGCGAGACATAAGTTCTCAAAGGAAGACTTTTTTCTGTATTATCCGCTCAAGGACAGGAGTTGGCGCGCTGTTCCCAATCAGTTGGACAGTGTTTCCGGACCATATTCCCGGGCAGTGTATGCTCCCGCGGATGCTTCATCGATATATTTCTCCGCACCGGACAAAAACGGCATAAGGAATATATATATGACCGAAATGGGGGACTCCTTATGGACCGTGCCTGCCTTGATTAATGAACATATGACTTCTGCGGCCGATGAGGTGTATCCGATGTTGTCGCAGGATGGAAAATCCCTCTATTTCGCGTCCAAGGGACTGTATGGCGTCGGGGGATATGACCTGTATGTTTCGACATGGGATGAACAGACGGGCGACTGGTCGGTTCCGGTAAATATGGGATTCCCGTATTCATCGCCTGCAGATGATTTTCTCCTGACGGGAAGCGAGGATGGACGATATACGCTTTTTGCATCCGACAGGGATTGTGCTTCCGATAGCGTATGGGTGTATGTGATAGAGGCAGACAATATGCCGGTCAGAAGCGAAATGTCTGATCCTGAGTCACTTGTTTCTCTTGCTGAACTTAATGTCTCTTCGAGGGATGACAGCGGAGGGAATGTGCAGTCGGATGTGCCGGAAAATGCGGACACAAGAAGATATATGGACAAGATGGCGCAGGTGAGGGCCTTGAGGGATTCCATTTCCGCATACGAAAACGAATTGGGTGAATACAGGGAGAAATATGCGGTGGTGGAAAGTGAAACCGAGAAGAACCGCCTTGCCGAGATGATTCTTGAGAAGGAATCCCATATACCGGAGTTTCAGGCTAGTCTGGATGAGGCTATCAGGGAACTGCAGGAGATAGAGATGGATTTTCTCTTCAGTGGTGTTGTTATAGATGCCGATAAACTCCTGGTGGAGGCAGAGAGGGAAATCGTCGGGGAGGAGGCTGGTTTCGTGTTTGCGAAAATGGCCATGGGAGAGCCTCTGACCCTGGATATGGAAAGACCGGAGCCGGAGTTCGACTATTCGTTCCGGATTCTTGATACTGCGCAGTTCGCTATCGACACGGCTATTCCTGAAGGAGTAGTCTATCAGATTCAGGTGTTTTCAACCTCGCAGAAGGCATCGGTCAAGGCCCTCAAGGGACTCTGCCCGGTGTTCGAGACACGTTCCGCAAGCGGCAGATATATATATAGAGTGGGACTTTTCAACGGATATAAGGATGTGCTCTCTAACCTGAATGCTGTCAAGAGAGTCGGATTCCGCAACGCGTATATAGTAGGATATATCGATGGCGAGGAGGCTTCCGTCAATAAGGTCCGCGCTGAGGAAAAGGCAAGAAAGGAGGCTTCTGTGGAACTTTACAGCGTCTCGATAATTCCGTCGGGAGGTATTGTGGATTCGGTCATGATAGAGGGCATCCGACAGCAGTCGGCAGGAAAGGATGTGACCCGTCAGGAGGGCGGACTCGTCGTGGGACCGTTCAATAACCGGTCGCAGGCTGTCGCTCTGGTGGAATTCATTGAAGTCATGGGATATGGCGATGCCAAGATAGAAACTATAGAAAACAATTAAATAAACTGCAATGGGTTTGATTATAGCGTTGGTACTTGTGGGATTGGTGCTTATTCTTGCGGAAATCCTTCTTATTCCTGGCGTCGGTGTGGCCGGCATTCTGGGCCTGCTCTCACTGGGTGGTTCCTGCTACTATTCCTTTTACGAATTCGGTAATCTCACAGGAGGAATAGTGACTGGCGTGAATGCTCTGCTTCTGGTGATTACTCTCATTTATGTCCTCAGGGCAAAGACCTGGAAGAGGATGTCTCTCGAAACCAATATCGACTCCAAGGCTGTGGATGATGATTCTTCGTATATAGCGGTAGGCGACAAGGGACAGGCGGTGACCAGACTCGCTCCTATGGGTATGGTCCGTTTCGGAGAGAGGACTGTGGAGGTGAAGGCTCTTGAAGGCATCCTTGAATCCGGAACAGATGTCGAGGTGGTCATGATAGAGGACCGCAGGATATATGTAAATAAGTTTTAAACGATAATATTATGGACTTTATGATTATTGTATGGGCCGCAGTCGCTATCGTCGGTCTCGTGGTATTCCTCTGGTTCTTCCCTGTTACCCTCTGGTTTCAGGCGTTGATCTCTGGCGTACGCATCTCTCTTATCCAACTCGTGCTGATGAGATGGAGGGGAGTCTCTCCAAACACAATTGTAATGGCAATGGTTACAGGTACCAAGGCGGGTCTGAAACTTTATGCCAATGAACTTGAGGCTCATTACCTTGCCAAGGGAAACGTTCCTAAGGTGGTGAATGCCCTCATTTCTGCAGACAAGGCAAATATTTCCCTCGACTTCAAGATGGCTGCCGCAATCGACCTGGCAGGACGTGATGTGTTCGAGGCGGTGCAGATGTCTGTCAACCCTAAGGTCATCAACACGCCACCGGTTACTGCTGTGGCCAAGGACGGTATCCAACTTATCGCCAAGGCTCGGGTGACTGTTCGTGCAAACATCAAGCAACTTGTCGGTGGTGCAGGAGAAGAGACAGTCCTTGCCCGCGTAGGAGAAGGCATCGTTTCGTCAATCGGTTCTGCGGAAAGTCACAAATCGGTTCTTGAAAACCCGGACAGCATCTCGAAGGTGGTTCTCAACAAGGGTCTTGACGCAGGAACGGCGTTTGAGATTCTTTCAATCGACATCGCTGATATAGATATAGGAAAGAATATCGGAGCGGTTCTGCAGATCGATCAGGCTGAGGCTGACAAGAATATCGCTCAGGCACGTGCAGAGGAGCGTCGTGCAATGGCTGTGGCTCTCGAACAGGAGATGAAGGCCAAGGCTCAGGAGGCACGTGCACGTGTGATCGAGGCTGAAGCGGAGATCCCTCTCGCAATGGCGGAGGCTTTCCGTACCGGCAATCTCGGAATCATGGACTATTACAAGATGAAGAACATTCAGGCCGATACTGAAATGCGGGAGAATATCGCAAAACAGTAGGCATGACGTAAACCATCTCCGTCGGGTTCATTTTGCAATTTTATTTGGAGATTCACCGAATTTATTTATATCTTTGCAATCCCGTTGGTGAATGGGCACGTTTGGTGAGATGGGTGAGTGGCTGAAACCACCAGTTTGCTAAACTGACGTACGGGTAACCGTACCGCGGGTTCGAATCCCGCTCTCACCGCAGAAAAAGGAAGTCGCAAGGCTTCCTTTTTTTGTGCATGGGTAGGAGTGAGAACTGACGAAGAGCAGCGTGACACTGTCATTGCGAGGAGGACGATAGTCCGACGTGGCAATCTCGATATTGATGCCAAAAATCGTTGATGTGAACTGTGTGACATTTCTTGACCCGGAATTGACACACCGGTATAGATAATCGTTTTAAAACCAGTTTTGGATGACCGGTGTGCCGGTTTTCAGGCTAAAACTGTCACACCGGTCGCTGTCAGACCCGATTACGATAGAGCAACAGTCAAGCGCGAGGGCGGCCTTCAGGTCGAGCCGCCCGGAGCGCTTGAACTGTAGTTGCCGGAGGGCGTATATTCCGGCAACGGTGCTCTTGATGTCATTTCACCAGGGGTACCTGTAACGGTTTTGCAATGAAAACGTTACAGGTACCATGAAATCTGAGGGCATCTGGGACGGTTTCGCAGCAAAAGCGTAACAGGTGGAACTGCAAGTATAACGACGCACGAGTTTTGGCCTATACTCTTGCGTCGTGGCAAGGATTCCGGAAAATGACGCCGATTTCTTTCACGACGCACGAGTTTAGCACGAAAGTCTTGCGTCGTGGCAGAACAAAACAACTGAAACGTCTGATTTCACTCATAAAATTATATTTCAATTACTTATATATATTTTCACCAACTATTTTTGGCATCATTACCCCACACATCTCAATCGTATCTAACAAGAACAGCATCTCACTCCATCGTAATCGGATCTGACGAAGATAAGCGTGTCACTTCATCGTAATCGGACTGACGAAGAGAAACGCGTCATTGCGAGAAGGACAGCGACCGTCCTACTGTCATTGCGAGGAGGACGATAGTCCGACGTGGCAATCTCATTCCTGACCCTCAGATTGCCACGGCTTCAATGAAGCCTCGCAATGACAGAGGAAAGACAATTATAAATATATCTATAACTTATATATGGTTTCACCAACCAAAAATGTCCGAGTCACCAACCATTTATGTCCACATTACCGGTAGGAGTGAGAACCCAAGGGTTCGTCGTATGCAATGTCGCTTGAGCACTATCGAAAGAGTCCCTCTCTCTCGCACATAACCAGGGTGGTTTATGCTGTTTTTATTATTATATGCAAGTAGGAATATAATATAAAAACCGTTTCTCTGGGCCGGAAAATCTCAGCAGGTCTCCAAAAAAACTGCAAATTATACTATCTTTATGTGAAATTATATTATATTTGCATGGTAAATTTGTAAGCCATGAATGCAGGTTATATTTTGGGAGACGAGAAGTTCTTGAACGAACTCTCTTTAAATCAACGAAATAATGTTTTTTGGACCATCGTGCGTGTGCGTCGGGGTGCCGGGATGTATCTTCTTGGTGACTCTCTGAAATGCCTGAATGAGGGTGACCTTATGATCTTCCCGCCAGCAGTCTCTTTCAGTTTCTCTCCGGCAGATCTTGGGGATGAATATAATATAAATCTTGATGTTGTCGTCCTGCGTTTTGACACGGATTGGCTCAAGGCGGTCATGTCCGTATTTCCGGTCGCTTCAGAGATGATTCTGAAGATAAGGGAGATGAGAAGTCCTGTCACCGTGACCGGTCCTAAATGGATACGCCTTTCTTCTCTTCTGGATGATCTTGTAGACTGCAGGAAGAACAGTCAGCCCCTTAAGATATTCAGCATTCTTGAACTGCTCTCGGACAGGAAGGACGAGTCGGTCATCTCGGATGTCAACGGTACCGATCCGATCATGCAGGAGTCAAGACGGGAAATGATAGACCGTTATCTGGAATGTAATTTCTCCGGCAAGGTCACGCTGGCTCAAGTATCCGATTATGTAGGCATGAGCCGCGTCTATTTCAGCATGTTCTTCAAATCCTTGTACGGAGAGGGTTTTGCTGATTACCTGAACCGTGTGAGAGTGGAGAAGTCAAAGCAACTCCTTGTCGCTACCTCCAAATCTCTCCCTGCCATCGCTTCGGAGTGCGGGTTCAAGACGGTCCAGTACTACAACAGGATATTCCGCAAGGTTACAGGAGCGACTCCGGGGACCTATAGAAAAGAAAAAAGCCGCCTTGTGCACAAGGACGACTGACATATGTTGAACCCCGTCGGGTGATTTCAAAATTTAAGGTCATCCGAAGATGACCTGTTTTGGAGCGGAAAACGAGACTCGAACTCGCGACCCCAACCTTGGCAAGGTTGTGCTCTACCAACTGAGCTATTTCCGCATTGATCCCACATCGTTTCCGAATGGGATTGCAAAGGTACAAACTTTTTCGTAATCTCCAAACTTTTTTATAAAAAATGTTGAATTTCCTTACGAACTCCGTTTGGAATGCTTGTAGTTTGTAGGTGTTACGCCCTCGTAGTTCTTGAATGCCGTGCTGAAATAACTCTGGCTCGCGAATCCTGTCATGTCTGATATTTCTGCAATCGTAAGTGAGGTGTTCTCTATCAGGCTCTTCGCCTTTTCTATGCGTATCTTTGTGATATATTCCTTTGCTCCTGCACCGGTGATCGCCTTCATCTTGTTGTAAAGGAGCGCTCTGCTCACACCAAGTTCCCGGCAGATGAGTTGCTGGTCAAGAGAAGGATTGTTCATATTGTCCGCTATGATCCTGTTCAGGCGGATGATGAAGTTCTCTTCGTTCGAGCCGTAGTCTGCTTCTGCATTTTCCTCGTTGTCAAGGTATCTTCTGCGTATTTCGGATTTGTTCTTCAGGATATTCCTGATCAGTTCCATAAGGGTGTCCACTTCGAATGGTTTTGCAAGAAAACCGTCTGCACCCAGGCGGTAACTTTCGCTCTGGCTGTTGTCTTCGCCTCGCGCAGTGAGAAGCACAATCGGGATATGACTATATTTCTCATTGGTTTTCAACTGGTTGCAAAGCCAGAATCCGTCTCCTTCCGGCATGTTTACGTCGCTTACGATGATGTCAGGCAATTTTCCGGAGTTGATTTCGCTTAATGCTGCCTGACCTCCTGTAACTGTGATGATTTCGGAGAAATCGGTACACAAAGCCTCGCGAAGGAAATCGAGAAGGTCCTTGTTGTCATCCACGAGCATGAGTCTCATGCCGGATGTGTTGAACAGTGTCTCTGCCGGTTCGGCAATCTCCGCTTCTGACGAATGACCGAGAAGTTCGTTCAGGAAGGCGCGCGAATCCACCATGTCACCGGAGATGGCGCAGACCGGAATTTCCCACCAGAATGTCGCTCCCTTGTCCGGATTGTTGTATGCTCCGATTGTACCACCGTGCATTTCCACGAGTATTCTGGAGTATGACAGTCCGATGCCGCTTCCATATTTTTCATTCTTGCTCTGATAGAACCTTGTGAACATTTTTTCCGGATCGATGTCACTTCCCAGACCAGGACCCTGATCGGAGACGCTCGTGCGTATCATTCCTCCTTCCGTCAGCATGGTGCTTATGGATATTCTGTCACCGGGACCGCTATGCTTGATGGCGTTTATAAGGATGTTCATCAGGATGGTGTCGCATTTCTGCCTGTCCATCTCAGCCGATGTGATGGATGGGTCGAAATTGTAGATTATATCTATTCCTTCCGCCTTTTCCTCGTTTACTATATCATCTGCGGACTCTTCTATCCATCTGTTGAAATCGGTTTTTTCCGTTTTGAGCGTGCTTCCGCCCACTTCCATTTTTCTGAGGTCGAGTACCATGTCCAGAATGTTGCGCATACGTCTGGACTGCCTGTATATCCTGTTCAGGACTGTCCCTGTGGCATCCTCCGGGTCCATTGTCTTGAGCAGACGCTTCAAAGGAGCCGTTATCAGCGTCAGAGGTGTGCGCAGTTCGTGGCTTATGTTTATCAGCATCTGGACCTTCTCTTCGTATATTTTCTGTTCCTGCTCCTTGACCGCTATCTGCAGTTGGTTGGATTTACGCCTGTTTATGGTGTATATGGATAGAATGAACGTGCCGGAGGCGAATATCAGGCAACTCATGATGAACCACCATGACGCGTACCACGGTTGAGGGACCTTCAGCGTGATGATGCTGACCGGCTCTGTCCATTCTCCGTTACGCCTGGTACAAGAGACGGATATGTCGTGAGTGCCGGGCCGTGGAATCTGATTCATGCTTAGTACCGGAATGCTGGTCTCGTAGGTCATGTCCGAGACGGTAAACCGGAAGACTTTCTCCCTGAACAGGTCTTTTTCATGGACAGAGATGCTTATTTCCATGCTTTTACTGTTACGAGGCGCCTTGACGATGTTGCCCTCTGACGGTCTTGTCCTCTGTCCGTCTATGGTAAGATACTCCAGTGTCAGACCGGGAACTTCCGATGTTTCGATATTATGTCCGCTTCCGATGCGGAGAAGTCCCTGGACGCCGCCCATATATACATCTCCATTGTCGGCCAGAAGCCGTGGTTTAGGCAGATATTCATTTGGCTCGACACCGTCCGACTCTCCAAATAAGGCGAATGAGCCTGACTCCGTAAGGTAGGCCGAAAGTCCTTTTTCCGTTCCTATCCAGACTCTTGAGCGGTTGTCACATATTACGGATGTCGCATCTTTGAAGAGTGTTGTCGGTATGTGAACGAATGATTCCGTGACCGTATTGAAACTGCACAGACCCTCCTCTGTGGCCAGCCATATGATGCCGCCGGTGGTCAGATATCCGCTCCTTATCGTGCCGTCTTTGTGTGTGCCTTTATATTTCAATATGTCGGAGTCATCCTCGAGAAGGTAGATGCTGTTGTTGTTGTGCATCCATATTCCCTCGTCGGAGATTCCTATTACGAGAAAGTTGGATATACGTCTGTCTTCCTTCTCGACGCTTATCTTTCTGCACGTCCCGCTTGATTTGTCATATCTGTATACACGGTCTGCAAACAGGATGAGGTCTCCGTCTTTCTCATTGCACAGGTTCACGCTTCTTCCGGAATGTCGTATCAGATATTTCAGGGATTCGTCCGATAATTCAAGGCTTTCGATTTTTCCGCTCTTCTTATCTATCGTCAATATATTGTCTGAATATACGGAGATGGCAAGTTCGTTCTCGGAATAATCCGCGATCGATACTACTTTTTTCTTTAGCGTGCTTGGAATATGTGTGAATCTTGATGTCTTCGGATCAAACATGTTCATTCCTTCTCCGTCTGTTCCTATCCATATGTTTCCGCTATATCTGTCCTGATGGAAACACAGTACGGTAGGATTGCTCAGTCCTCCTCCGTGTCCGATGTGCGTGTCCTTGTATGTCTTGATTTCGCTCTGGCTTATGCTGATGACTCCGTCGCGGATGCTGCCGGCCCATACGGTCCCATAGTGGTCGGCAAACAGACTTTTTATCGAGTGGGCAGGGAATGAAGTCTGTTCTCCTGAAACATGGGACAGTATATGGATCTCATCGCTTCTGGAATCAATGATGTTTATTCCGCCACCGTCTGTGCCGGCAAGTACATGAGGACCGCGCTCTGCAAGGCAAAGGACAATGTCATTGCTCAAGTCGGAATTGTCCGTGTTGTAACTCTTTATCAGTGTTCCGTCCTTTTCGTAAACTTCGATACCCTTGTTATAATATGCAATCCACACCTGACCCCTGCTGTCTATCAATGATGCGGAGACTTCGAGGGCTGTTCCGAACGGACTATCTGTCACTTCTGCGGTTTCCGTGTCTATTATCATCTTGCCATTGTGAGAACTGCACAGAAGATGTCCGTCATCCAGAATCAGTATCGCGCGGCAGTCGAAATTGTCCTGCAAGGTGCAGAAGTGGCTGAGTCTTTTGTCGGAACATGTATATCTGAACAGTCCGTCCCTGCTGCCGAACCATATGTCTTCGTCATCACAAGTCATGCAGAAGAAAATATGTTCTTCTTCTGATACTTTGGTAAACGTATCCGCGTCCCTGTCCTTTCTGAGGATATGTTTTTCCGTAACTACCCACAGGTTGTTTTCGGAGTCTGCGCCTATGTCGAAGACTTTTCTGCTTCCGAACAGATTTTCTCCGCATGGTTTCAGCATATATCCGTTGAAATTGTAAAGTCCGGCAGGTGTTCCTATCCACACATCGCCGTCCTTTTCCTTATATATGCAGTTGACGGTTGATGTAAGTCCGTCCTTATGTGATATACGGTTGTATATGTATTGCTTGCCTTCGGCATGAAGTCCGATGGCGGATATGATCAGGACGATACTTGTCAGTACGGATCTTTTCATGGCATCTGAGTTTTTTCTGTATGCAAAATTAGTAATTGCTGTCAACAAATTCTAAAATTTATTTTTGAAAATGTCTAATATTCCTTTGAAAATCGCCAGAAACCATAGTCAAAATCAAAAACTTAAAATCTGAAAGAGATTTTTGGAATATAAAGGTATGGAATTGACAATACCTTCGCATCAGAAACCAAAAACTGCATTTCTTATGAAGAATATGGTATACTGCATTCTTTGCAACATTCTGCTTGTGGCCCTTGTCATACTGACTTCCTGCAGCAGAAAGGATGCTCATGTAGACATCGTACCCGCTCCTGTATATATGGAGGTGGAAGAAGGAAAATTCGTCATCACGGACGATACAGTCATATCAGTGGAAGATGAATCCCAACTACCTGTTGCCGAGTGGTTTGCCGGTCTTTTCGAGACCCCTGCCGGTTTTGTACCTGTTGTTTGCCATAATGACCCGCAGGCTCAGATAAGGCTGTACCTTGACCGCTCTGTCGGGAGTGAATCCTACAGGCTGTATGCAGACAGGAGAGGCATAGAAATCCGTGCAGGAGATGTTCCGGGGACGTTCTATGCCCTCCAGACCGTCCGACAGGCCCTTCCGTCTGCAATTGAATCTGATGTCTTTTTCCCCGATGTGCAGTGGAAGGTGCCTTCGATGACAGTCTTTGATGCTCCGAGATTCCCGTACAGGGGTCTTATGGTGGATGTTTCAAGATATTTTCTTCCCAAGGAGGACCTTCTGGAGATAATAGACTGCATGGCGATGCTGAAACTGAACAATCTGCACCTTCATCTGACCGATGACAACGGATGGAGGATTGAAATCATGAAATATCCTCTTCTGACTAAGGTCGGAGCGTGGCGGGTTGACAGAGGGAATACGCCTTTTCCGGACAGAAGCAATCCGGAGGAGGGTGAACCGACTCCGGTAGGTGGATATTATACGCAGGAAGATATAAGGGAAATAGTGAAATTTGCCGCTGACAGGCAGATCAATGTGATTCCGGAGATAGATGTTCCGGCTCATTCCTGTTCTGCACTTGCGGCTTATCCCGACCTCGCCTGCGGTGTAGTGGATGAATATATCGGTGTCCTGCCCGGACTTGGCGGGAGGAATGCCGAAATCATATATTGTGCAGGAAAAGACGAGGTGTTTGATTTTCTGAAGGATATAGTGGATGAGGTCTGCGCTCTTTTCCCTTCTGCCTATATTCATCTTGGGGGCGACGAGGCCTGGAAGACCAACTGGAAGATGTGCCCGGACTGTCAGGACAGGATTTCAGACGAGAACCTCGAGGACGAGGAGGCTCTCCAGGGGTGGTTCATGTCTCAGATGAACGACTATCTGAAGTCGAAGGGAAGGACCATGATGTGTTGGGATGAAGTCACGAATTCCAGGATTCCGGAGGGAGCGGTCGTCTTTGGCTGGAGAGGATACGGAGAGGCTGCCATGAAGGCTGCTTCACAAGGGCATCGTTTTGTGATGACTCCTTCCGAACTGCTCTATCTTATCAGGTATCAGGGACCTCAATGGTTCGAACCTCTTACATATTTCGGAAATTCGACCCTGAAGGACGTGTATATGTATGAGCCGGTGCAGGAGGATTGGCCGGATGGATGCGAGAGGCTTCTGATGGGCATTCAAGGTTCTATGTGGACTGAGTTCTGTGACTGTCCCTCAGATGTCACTTATCAGATATTTCCGAGGCTCGAGGCAGTGGCGGAAGTCGCCTGGAGTCCTGCCGGTCATTCGGACTGGGGCGGATTCCTCAAGAGGGTCGATGCCTTCAATTCCCGTCTGGACGTAAAGGGAATCACATATTCCAAGGCCATGTATAACATACAGCATGTCTCCAGGGCGGACGGAGACGGCAACCTCATGGTGGAACTTCAGTGTGAAAGACCGGATGTGGCCATATGCTACACTCTGGACGGCAAAGAACCGACCGGTTCTTCGATGAAGTACTGCGGCGCCATCATGCTCGATGGCCCTTCCATGGTCAAGGCTGCCACTTTCTTTGAGGACGGTGTGCGGGCAGGAGAAGTTCTGGAACTCCCCGTGGGGTGGAGCAAGGCGACCGGAAGGAAGGTGCTCTCCGGAAGGGCGTCGGCGGAACTTCTTGTGAACGGCGTAGACGGAAGTCTGAGGCAGACGGACTTCGAATGGTGCCATTTCCATGACGATGCTCTCCTGGTGGTGGATCTTGGCAAGGTTTCGCAGATAAGGCAGGTGGTGTTGGGTACGCTGACAAACTACGGAATGGCCTTCAACCGACCCTCGTCCGTCTCTCTCGCGCTGTCTGTCGACGGCGTGGACTATGTGCCTATATGCGCATATTCATGGACGGATGATGAGATATTCCGTAAGGGTAATTTCAGGGACGATGTGGTGTTTTCCTTCATACCTTGCCCTGCGAGATATGTCAGGATATCGGCAAAGCATCCCGGATATTGTCCTGAGGGTCATATAAGGGCCGGCCAGTTGTCAAAATTCTGTTTCGACGAGATAAAGGTGTATGGAACATCCTCCACAACTGCTCCTAAGGTTGTCTCGAGATTGAATTTCGGCACATCGTCGCGTGATACCGCTTCAAGAAGCAAGGTGTATGACAGGTTTCACGACGACATGATACGATGGTCTTCTTCCGGTGGAATGTGATGATCTTCCGGATGATTTTCTGTTTGTTTGAACGGATAATTTTTGTAAATTTGTCCGTTTACTACAGCGCTCTCACGTGCTGCAAAATTGAAATATATGGCAGACAGAAAACCCACCGAAACTCCGATGATGAAGCAGTATTTCGCCATGAAGGCGGAATGTCCGGAAGCAGTCTTGCTGTTCAGGTGCGGTGATTTTTATGAAACATACGGCGAGGATGCCCTGATTGCCAGCAAGGTCCTGGGTATAGTGCTTACAAAGCGTTCAAGTGCGACGCCTGGCGCCATTCCGATGGCTGGATTTCCTCACCATTCCCTCGAGACATATCTTCCGCGTCTGGTGCGTTCCGGTTACAAGGTGGCCGTCTGCGACCAGTTGGAAGATCCCAAACTCACCAAGAAGATAGTGAAAAGGGGCATAACCGAACTGGTTACCCCTGGTGTGGCCTTCAACGAACAACTTCTCGAGCAGAAGGAACACAACTACATAGCGGGACTCACTTTTTTCAAGGAAAGATGCGGCGCGGCCTTTCTGGATGTATCTACCGGTACCTTTCAGGTTGCGGAAGGGTCGTTGGATTATATAGGCACACTTCTGGCGTCTTTTGCTCCCAAGGAGATACTTGTGCCCAGAGGATGTGAAAACGGAACAAGGGAGAAATTCGGCGACCAGTACTACCTTTCTACTCTTGAGGAGTGGGCTTTTGTCTATGAAAGTTCCGTGGAAAGGCTCAAGAGGCAACTTCGGGTGGATTCGCTCAAGGGATTTGCCGTGGATAATTTCCCTCTCGGCATAACTTCGGCAGGAGCACTTCTGATATATCTGGAACAGACTCAGCATAAGGAACTTACAAACATATGTTCCATTTCCCGTATAGATGAAGGTTCCTTCGTCTGGATGGACCGCTTCACATTCAGGAATCTCGAGGTGTTTTCTTCGACTGCAGGCAGGGAAGGAACCTCGCTTGTGGATGTGATGGACAGGTGTTCATCCCCTATGGGAGCGAGACTTCTCCGCTCATGGCTTGCCATGCCTGTCATGGACCTTCAGGAACTGGAGGACAGGTATTCGGTCGTCCAGACTTTTGTGGACAACCGGGACGAACTTCTTCGTCTTCAGACGCTCATTGGCGACATCGGAGATCTTGAGAGAATCATTTCCCGTGCTGCTGCCGGCAAGATTTCCCCTCGTGAGGTGATGCAGTTGCGAAGAGGTCTCGGCAGGATATCGCCTATCGCGGATATCTGCAAAGGAAGGGGAGTCGAGGCGCTTGATGCTATGATGGCGAAGGTCGGGGACTGCAGTGCGGTTCTTGAACTTATAGGACGTACCATCCATCCCGATGCGGCATCCCAACTTGGCAAGGGAGATGTCATTGCGGAAGGTGTGAATGAGGAACTTGACGAACTCCGCAGAATAGCCCGTCATGGCAAGGAATACCTTCTGGATGTGCAGCAGAGAGAGATAGAGCGCACCGGAATATCCTCCCTGAAGATAGGCTTCAACAATGTCTTCGGATATTATCTGGAGGTGCGTAATTCCCAGAAGGACAATGTCCCTGAAGACTGGGTAAGAAAGCAGACCCTCGTCAATGCGGAAAGATACATCACGGAGGAACTCAAGGAGTACGAACAGAAGATCCTCGGTGCGGAAGAGCGCATATACGCCCTTGAGGTTCAGATATATGCGGATCTGGTGTCGGAGATAAGGAACAATATTTCGGTAATTCAGAACAACTGCAGGATAATAGCACGTCTGGATGTGCTTGCCTCTTTTGCAGACCTTGCCTTGTCCAACGGATACTGCCGCCCTGTGATGAATGACGGCAGGATCATCGACATAAGACAGGGCCGTCATCCGGTCATAGAGACAATGATGCCGGCAGGGGAGGAGTTTGTGCCGAATGACATATATCTGGATAATTCCTCTCAGCAGGTGATCATACTTACCGGTCCCAATATGGCCGGAAAATCAGCGCTCCTCAGGCAGACGGCACTCATAGTCCTGATGGCTCAGGTCGGCTCCTTCGTTCCCGCTTCTGCGGCTTCCATCGGCTATTGCGACAAGATATTCACCCGCGTGGGTGCATCCGACAATATATCGAGGGGCGAATCCACCTTCATGGTCGAAATGCTCGAGACATCGATGATTCTCCACAATCTTTCATCGCGGTCCCTGGTGCTTCTGGATGAGATCGGACGTGGAACATCCACTTACGACGGAATGTCTATAGCGCGTGCGATAGTGGAGTACGTACATGAATACGGAGATGGTGCGAAGACCTTGTTTGCTACTCATTATCACGAACTTAACGATCTGGAAGAAATATATCCGCGTGTGAGGAACTTCCATATTGCGGTCAAGGAAGTCGGCAAGAACGTGATATTCCTCCGCAAACTCAAGGAAGGGGGAGTGGCGCATAGTTTCGGTCTGCATGTGGCTAGGATGGCAGGCATGCCGAAACAGGTGCTTGAGTCGGCGGAGAAGACTTTGGCGGCGTTGGAGAGGAATGAGATTTCTCCACTTCCTGCTGTCGGTAGGAATGACAGTGGGGTGTCGGTAGGTGACAGGTCTTCTATCAGGAAACGTAATACGGTAAAACCATATAATATCAAGGAGGGTCGTGTCGAGAGCGACGGCTCATTGCAGTTGTCGTTCTTCCAACTCGAGGATCCTCTGCTTTCATCCCTGAAAGAGTCCCTCGACAAGGCGGACCTCAACAATATGACTCCGCTTCAGGCATTTGACCTTTTGCGCAGCATGAAGGAACAGTTGGGAATATAACACTAATAACCATTGATATGAGGAAAGTTTTCTTTTCATTCGCATTTGCGCTTTCTGCATTGACAGCAGGAGCACAGCACTATTATCAGGATTACAAAAATCCTGAAATGCTTCGACACGCCAGCAGCAATGACCCTGGAAGAAAGGAGGTTGTATTGCCGCAGGTAAACGGATATAATGTGTATAAGGCAGATCTTCACACACATACTGTCTTTTCGGACGGTCACGTACTGCCCGGTTTCCGTGTCCAGGAGGCCTGGATGGACGGACTTGACATCATGGCGGTGACCGAGCATGTGGAGTACAGGCCGCATGAGGCTACGTTTGTTGACTATCTCGACGAGTATGTGTCTAAAAAATATGACAAGGCTCTAAATAACGTGATAGGAGAAAAAGTCACTTCCGAGGGCATCATGGTTGACCTTAACTACTGCGTCAGACAGAGTCAGAAGGCCGCGGAGGCATATGGCATCACCATCATTCCGGGATGTGAAATAACCAGAAACGGAACGACTGTGGGTCATTTCAACGCCCTTTTCACGACCGACAACAATACCATCTATGACCCGGATCCGGTGAAAGCGGTTAAGAATGCAAAGGCCCAGGGTGCTCTCGTCCTGCATAATCACCCGGGCTGGACAAGAAAGAACATTGATTTTACCGAGACTGAGAAAGTCCTTTATGGTGAGGGACTTATCGATGGCGTCGAGGTAATGAACGGAGACGAGTTCTATCCGGGAATAGTGGACAGGACTCAGGAAAGGGGACTTTTCATTTCTGCAAACTCTGACATACACACAACGACTGCCAAAGAATACAGGCTCACAGGTTCGATTCGTCCGATGACGCTTGTTTTTGCAAAGGACAAGTCTCTTGAATCCATCAAGGAGGCTCTGCTTGCAGACCGTACTCTTGCCCTTGGCTTCAATACCGTATGTGGAGAAGAGCAACTCCTGAAGGATTTCTTCAATGCAGGAGTCAAGACTCAGGTTGTGAATGTCGACTCAAAGGGACGTTCTACCGTAATGCTTACAAACTGCACAAGCGTTACTTATCTTATCAAAGTCGGAAACAGTAACCCGAGATATCTCAACCCGTTCTCTACCATCAGCATCAGGTCTGCCGAAGGCGGGTCGTCGCTTAAGTTCGAGGTCCTGAACATGTTCTCTGGAGAGAAAGAGCATCCAACAGTAGAAATATCATTTTAATCAACACTAAATACGTAATAATCATGGAATTACCTTTTGCAGAATCTTGGAAAATCAAGATGGTGGAGCCTCTTCGCATGAGTACCCGCGAGGAGCGTGAACAGTGGATCAAGGAGGCTGATTACAACCTCTTTCAATTGAAATCAGACCAGGTATATATCGACTGTCTGACAGATTCAGGTACAGGAGCCATGAGTGACCGTCAGTGGGCGGCAATGATGATGGGAGACGAGAGTTACGCCGGTTCTTCATCATTCTTCATGCTCAAGGATACCATCACCCGCATCACAGGATTCGAATATGTCATCCCGACACATCAGGGACGTGCTGCCGAGAATGTGCTTTTCAGCCATCTTGTGAAGGCTGATGCAATAGTTCCGGGCAACTCTCATTTCGACACCACGAAGGGTCATATCGAGAGCCGCAAGGCATTTGCAGTGGACTGCACTGTCGATGAGGCCAAGGACACACAACTCGAAGTGCCTTTCAAGGGTAATGTGGATCCGGCAAAACTCGAGAAGGTTCTCGCTGAGAGTGCCGACCGCGTTCCTTTCATTATCGTCACAGTAACAAACAACACAGCAGGAGGTCAGCCTGTATCTATGCAGAACCTGCGTGAGGTGCGTGCAATCGCCGACAAATATGGCAAGCGCGTCATATATGACTCTGCGCGTTTTGTGGAGAATGCTTATTTCATCCGCACCCGCGAAGAGGGATATGGCGACAAGAGCATCAAGGAAATCTGCAAGGAGATGTTCTCATATGCAGACGGAATGACCATGTCGTCGAAGAAGGACGGTCTGGTCAATATGGGTGGCTTCATCGCTACACGTCACGAAGACTGGTACGAGGGAGCGAAGAGATTCTGCATACCTTTCGAAGGATATCTCACTTATGGAGGTATGAACGGCCGTGATATGGCTGCCCTCGCTGTCGGTCTTGACGAGAACACAGAACTGGAAAATATCGAGACACGTATCCGTCAGGTACAGTATCTTGCCGCTCGTCTGGATGAGTTCGGCATCCCTTATCAGCGACCTGTCGGCGGACATGCCATCTTCGTGGACGCAGACAAGGTGCTTGACCAGATTCCAAAGGAAGAGTTCCCTGCCCAGACCCTGGCCATCGAACTTTACCTCGAGGCCGGTATCCGTGGCTGCGAGATCGGATATATCCTTGCGGACCGTGATCCGGTGACACGCGAGAACCGTTTCGGAGGACTCGACCTTCTTCGTCTGTGCATTGCACGCCGTGTATACACCAACAATCATATGGATGTGATCGCTGTGGCACTCAAGAACGTATTCGACCGTCGTCATGAGATCACCCGTGGTGTCAAGATCGTGTGGGAAACAGAACTCATGCGTCACTTCACAGTGAAACTCGAAAGACTGTAATCCGCTGATAATAAGCATAATATTAAAAGTCGATCCCCCGTCATCGGAGAATCGGCTTTTTCATTATGCAGCAGGGCGACTATTTACGCACCTGCGTTATTTAAGAGACTCTGCAAGTTTTTCTGCAAGGGCCACGAAGGCCAGACCGTCCGGACGTGACGAAAGTGCTGCGGGTTCTCCGCTGTCTCCGCCTTCGCGGATGCTCTGAACTATAGGAATCTGTCCCAGAAGAGGAATATCATATTTCTGAGCCATGCGCATGCCGCCGCCCTGTCCGAAAATGTAGTATCTTTCATCAGGATGCTCTGCCGGAGTGAACCATGCCATATTCTCCACAAGCCCGAATATAGGCTTTCCGACACTTTCATTGCGGAACATGTTCACACCCTTTTCCACATCTGCAAGAGCCACATCCTGCGGAGTGCTGACAATCACCGCACCTTCAAGAGGGATGTCATGCACCAGGCTTATGTGTATGTCTCCCGTTCCAGGAGGCATGTCTATGAGAAGAAAATCGAGTTCTCCCCATCTCACCTGAAGAATCATCTGCTTGAGGGCGTTGCATGCCATAGGTCCGCGCCATATCAGAGCCTGCTCCGGCTTTGCGAAATATCCGATGGACATCCATTTGACGCCATATTTTTCCATAGGCATGATGACTTCCTTCTCTCCTTCAAGAATGGCGTCCGGAGTCATTCCTTCAGATGCCGTCATCTTAGGCACCGATGGTCCGTATACATCGGCATCTGCCAGACCGACCTTGTAGCCGAGGCGGGCCAATGCTACTGCAAGATTGACCGAGACGGTGGATTTTCCCACTCCGCCTTTGCCTGATGCTATACCTATTATATGCTTTACCTGTGAAATCTCTTCGAATCCCAGGTCCAGCCCTGGTTTCTTCTTAGGTGCAGGTTCCTTGATGACTGTCCTGATCTCGACGCCGGTTCCCGAGGGCGCATTTCTTATGATGGCTGCCTTGGCGCTTCCGATGAGATATTCAGCAAGAGGGTCACGGTGCTTGGCAAAACCAAGTGTCACGGTGACAGAGTTGCCTGATATATCCACATCTTCGACCATTCCCAGTTCGACGATGTTCCTGTCGCCTTTTGCGGGATGCTCCACCTGCTGGAGCCATTGGATTATGTTATTTCTTGCTATCATGTCTCTTTGATACGATATCCATTTCGTCTACAAGGTGGCCAGCACCTCCGAACTTGTCGATGATGAACAGCACGTAGCGTATATCGACATTAATGCATCTCTGGAGTTCAGGCTCGAACATCACGTCGCTGCTCATTGATTCCCAGTTGCCGTCGAAGGCGAGACCTATGAGTTCTCCATGTGCATTCATTATAGGGCTTCCTGAGTTTCCTCCAGTGATGTCGTTGGTGCTGAGGAATGCGACAGGCATCTGTCCGTCAGCCATTGCGTATGGACCGAAATCCTTTGTCTCATAGAGGTATTTCAGTTTTCCGGGTACCACGAATTCCCAATTTTCCGGATTTTCCTTCTCCATCACGCCCTTGAGGGTGGTGTAGTATCTGTATATCACCGCATCTTTAGGAGAATATCCCTTTACGGATCCATAGGTGAAGCGCATGGTGAAGTTTGCGTCAGGATACATAGGAGTCTTCTCCTTCCATTCAAGAAGACCTGCGGTATATGTCCTGCGTGCGTCTTCCAGTGCTCCCTCATGGGCATATGCGCCGTTCTGCAACTTTATGCATTCGTTGAGGATTGACAGTCCCGTCACACATGCCGGGTCATCAAGGACTTTCGCACCTTTTTCCATGATTGCAGCCTCAAGCCTTTCTGCCGACACGAAATCGCTTTCATCGAACATTCTGTCAACGAAGGCATCTATATCCATGGTCGCGAAATCTTCCGGAAGATCCTTCAGGTAGTCTTCAGGGGCGGCATTGTCGCGGTAGTATTTCATCATTGCCTTTGCTACCTTCCTGTCGGTATTTACGCTGTAGTCCGCATATTGTCCTTTGAGAACCTCAAATGCCATGTTGAGTGCGGTCAGAGTATCTTTTCCGGCCCTGACGCGCCTTGCGCACTGACGCTCCAGTGTCTTTGCGAAACTGGTGAGTTCTATCTTATATACTGATTCAAATGCCTTTGTGAAGGCGAGGTTTGCCTCTCTGCCGTTTTCGATGGCGATGGAGAGGGAGTCAAGGATGCCGTCATATTTAGCCTGTCTTTTTCCCTTGCGGTCTGCAGACACCCATTTCCTGAATTCCGCCTCCTGCTTTTCAGCCCTTGAGATGATGTCAAGTTTCTCGAATGCCAGTTTCATTCCCTGCCACTTCTTCCAGCCGTTGGATGAACTTGCATATTTGCTTGCGTACTGTATCTTGACCTTAGGGTCGGCAAGCATGTCTTCGAGAAGTACGTTCTGACGCACTGTGCGTGCCGCTATGCGGATGTCGTTCTGCTCGAGTTGGAACTTGAGTTCAGGAGAGGTCTGGAAACGTGTGGTGCGTCCGGGATATCCCATGATCATGGTGAAGTCTCCCTCCTGTATGCCTGCAGTGGAAACCTTGAGAGGGTTCTTTACATTAAGCGGAACATTTTCCGGAGAATAGTCTGCCGGATTGTTGTCCTTGTCTGCATATACTCGGAACATCGAGAAGTCACCGGTGTGGCGAGGCCACATCCAGTTGTCCGAGTCTGCGCCGAACTTTCCGATCGATGAAGGTGGAGCACCTACGAAACGGATATCCCTGTATATCTTGTAGACTATCAGATAGTATACATTGTCGTTGTAGAAAGAGGTCACCTTCACCGTACAGTGAGGGTCCTTCTTTTCTGCTTTTGCCACAGCGTCCTTTACTGCGGCATCCTGCGCCTTCTGCACCTGTTCCTCGATGTCGGCACTGCCCTTGTATTCGCTTCTTGCCTTCTTTTCAGCCTTTTCTAGAATCGGTCCGAGGTCTTCCATATATTGGAGGAATGTGACGGTGAGTCCCTCGCATGGGAGTTCCTCGCTTCGTCTCATAGCCCAGTATCCGTCCTTGAGGTAGTCATGCTCTACGGTGCTGAGTTTCTGGATGTTGCCATATCCGCAATGATGGTTGGTAAGAAGAAGACCTTCATCGGATACGATTTCTCCTGTACATCCGCCGCCGAACTGTACGATGGCATCTTTAAGTGAGCCGTTGTTGATCTTGTAGATCTGATTTGGCGAAAGCGCGCAACCGGCATCCTTGATAGCCTTTCCGTTCATTTTCTGAAGGAGTGGAAGCAACCACATGCCTTCGTCAGCCCTCATGCCGCTCGAGCAGAGGATAAGAATTGCAAGTATGCTGATGATTCTTTTCATATATAAATGATTTTATGATATTAAAACAATGTCGGTTCGAGTTGCTTCAGATGGAAACTTTTCCGGTGGTGAGGCGTATATCCGTGGGCGATGATGGCATCCACGTGCTCTTTTGTCGGATATCCCATATTCCTTTCCCATCCGTACTGGGGATATTCCCGGGCAAGTTTCCGCATATATTCATCACGGTATGTCTTTGCAAGGACCGATGCTGCTGCAATGGAGGCGAATTTTGCGTCACCCTTCACAATGCACTGGTACTGATAGCCGTCGAACGGCTTGAACCGGTTTCCGTCGATGAGAAGATATTCCGGTCTTACTGCAAGCCTGCGTACGGCTCTCTGCATTCCTGTTATGGATGCGTTGAGGATGTTGATGGTGTCAATTTCTTCTGCACTTACCTCTTCCACAGCCCACGCTATGGACTCTCTCTCGATTATCGGGCGGAGCGTCTCTCTGGCCTTTTCGGTCATTTTCTTGGAGTCGTTCAGCAGAGGATGATGGAAGTCTTTCGGCAGAATGACGGCGGCAGCGAACACCGGACCGGCAAGAGGGCCTCTTCCGGCTTCATCGCAACCTGCCTCGATCAGGTCTGCATGAAGATGACTCAACAGATGTGTTTCCTTGTGCATCCTGCAAAAATACACAATCTATTTATCCTCACCAAGTCTTTTCTTCAACATTGATATGATTTCATTCTTGCTCGCGATGGTTTCCTGAAGCGACGATGTGAGTTTTTCGAGGTCGCAGATACGCGTTTCGAGTGATTGGATCCTTCCGGAATACTCTTCCTGAACTTCCTGCAGGTTCGCCCCTTCGATCTGCGAAGGACGATAGCCGAGGACAATTTCTTCTGCAGACGTGTCAAGAAGGGAGGCTATTCTGTGAAGATTGCCGTTGAGGATGGAGGTGCTGCCTTTTTCAAAATCTCTGTATGCGGTAAGGGAGATGCCCAGTCTCAGGGCCATCTCCTCCTGAGTCAGTTTCCGGGATTTCCTTATCTTGCGGATGTTGTCCTTGATGGATGAATTGTCCATGTTCCGAAATGTTTGATCAGGACAAAAGTATCGGTAATATGGACCTTGCATAAACAAGAATTTCCGACGAATCGCAAGAAAAAGAACGTAAAAAAGAGAAAAAAGCATAAGAAAAAGAAAAAATCGGCAGGTTTTTCGGTGGCCATGCTCCGGATGCTTGCTTTTTCTTGCTCTTCTTCTCTAATTTGCCGGAAATAAAAACCGAAATCATATGAACGAAAGATTTGAATCCATGACCGCCTTCCTTCTTGAAGCGGAGATATCATGCTTGAATACCATGACATTCAACGAACTGTGCTCTCTCTTCGGGTCTTCCCCGCGGCAGATGAACCGTTGTTTCTACGATGCCTTGGGTATGTCCGGAGAGGAATTCATCTCTCGCCTGTGTTCCTGAGAATCATGGCGGTCAGACATGTCGTATGGAAAAAACATATGCTCAAATGTTGATATTGTAATAATCTTTTTTTAGATTTGCGAGGATGTGTCTTTTGAGACGCCTAAGGACATAATTACAAACACAATAACACACAAACTGATGAAGACTTATCAAACCAAAAACATCCGCAATGTGGTTCTCCTCGGCAGCACAAAGTCAGGTAAGACCACGTTATCTGAAGCAATGCTTTATGAAGGTAAGGTTATTGACAGAAGAGGTTCAGTAGAGGCGAAGAACACTGTCTCTGACAATGCGGAAATCGAGCAGATCAACCAGAGATCCATTTATGCTACTCCTCTTTACGCGGAGTTCATGGATACCAAGTTCAATATTATCGACACTCCGGGCGCAGATGACTTCGTAGGTGGAGCAGTTTCCGCTTTCAAGGTCTGTGACACAGGAGTTCTTGTGGTGAATGCACAGCAGGGAGTCGAGGTGGGAACCCAGATTTATTCGCGTTATGCAAATGAGTACGGCATTCCTATGATTGTCGCTGTGAACCAACTTGACGGAGAGAAGGCTTCTTGGGAGACTACCCTTGAGTCTATGAAGGAGGCATTCGGAAACAAGCCGGTTGTAGTGCAGTATCCTGTAAATGTAGGTGCTGGCTTTGACGGCTTCATCGATGTCCTCAAGATGAAATATTATCATTTCAAGGATGACAGCGGAAAGCGCGAGGACCTTGAGATTCCGGCAGACAGACTCGAAGAGGCAGAGGAACTCAGAAATGCCCTCATCGAGCGTGCCGCTGAATATGACGACACCCTTATGGAGACATTCTTCGAGCAGGGTTCTCTTTCTGAGGACGAGATCAGAACAGGTCTGGGTATCGGTATCCGTGAAGGAGCCGTCATGCCTATATTCTGTCTTTCTGCGAAGAAGGATATCGGAGTAAAGAGGCTTATGGAGTTCACAATCCGTACAGCGGCTTCTCCTGCAGAGCGCAAGGGCGTAACTAAGGACGGAAAAGAGATTGAGTGCAAGCAGGAGGCTCCTGTATCACTCTTTATATATAAGACAGCAGTAGAGCAGCACCTTGGTGAAGTCGCTTACTTCAAGGTGATGTCTGGTGAACTTACTGAAGGTATGGACCTTGAGAACCCTGAAACAGGTGACAAGGAGAGGATTTCTGCAATCTATGCTGTGGCAGGAAAGAAGAAGGAGAAGGTCAGCGACCTCGTTGCCGGAGATATAGGATGTACCGTAAAACTCCGTGCTGCAAAGACAAACGTGACTTTGTGTGCTCCTGGTGCTGACATCGCCTACGAGGACATCAAATTCCCTCACTACAAGTATCGTTGCGCCGTGAAGGCAAAGGATGCAAAGGATGAGGAGAAGGTGAGCGAGGCAATGGCCAAGATCTCTGCCGAGGATCCTACTTATATCATCGAGTACCACAAGGAGATGAAGCAGACCATCCTCAAGGGTATGGGCGAGCAGCATGTCAACACTCTCAAGTGGAGACTCCAGAACGAGAACAAACTCGAGATCGAGTTCTCGGCTCCTAAGATTTCATACCGTGAGACCATCACCAAGGTCTCTTGTGCCGATTACCGTCACAAGAAGCAGTCCGGTGGAGCAGGTCAGTTCGGTGAGGTTCACCTCCTTATCGCTCCTTATCAGGAAGGTGTTGACCCAGGTAACCGTTTCAAGGTGGACGGCAAGGAAGTCGTACTCAACATCAAGGGTAAGGAAGAGTTTGACCTTCCATGGGGTGGTAAACTCGAGTATTACAACTGTATCGTAGGTGGTGCCATCGACGCACGCTTCATGCCTGCAATCCTCAAGGGTATAAACGAGAAGATGAGCGAAGGTCCTCTTACCGGTTCACTTGCACGTGACATCCGCGTATATGTATATGACGGTAAGATGCATCCGGTTGACTCAAATGAAATCTCATTCGTTCTCGCAGCACGTAATGCATTCAAGGAGGCGTTCCGTACAGCAGGACCTAAGATCATGGAACCTATCTATAATGTAGAGGTGCTTACTCCAAGCGAGTACATGGGTGCCTGCATGTCTGACCTCCAGAACCGTCGTGCAATCATCGAGGGAATGGGTTCGGACAAGGGATTCGAGGTCATCAAGGCACGCGTTCCGCTCGCAGAACTCTACCGCTACTCTACAACACTCAGTTCACTCTCGTCAGGTAGTGCGACCTTCACAATGGACTTTGCTGACTACCAGCCTGTTCCGGGTGATGTTCAGGAAAAACTCCTGAAGGCTTACCTCGAGGAAGAGAAGGAAGACTAAGTCTTTGAGTTGATTGATTTATGAAAAGGATTATCATTGTTTTCAGTCTGGTCGTCTTTTCCTTGTTAGATTCCTGGGCGGCGAAACCGGATACGCTGAAAGTGCTCGCTATCGGAAACAGTTTCTCCGAAGATGCCATCGAGCAGCATCTTTCTCCGCTCGTAAGGGCTGAGGGTCTGAATGCGATCATCTGCAACATGTACATCGGCGGCTGTTCGATCGAAAGACATGTTGATAACATCCGTGGCAACAAGCCTGAGTACAGGTATCGGAGGATTGATGCTGACGGCACTATGACTGAGGCTTGGGGATATGACCTGGAGAAGGTACTTGCAGAGGAGGATTGGGATTATGTGAGTCTTCAGCAGGTGAGTCAGAATTCGGGAATGCCGGAGTCATATGCTCTTCTTCCCGAACTCGTGGAGTCTGTCAAGGCAAGAGTGCCGGAGGATGCTGTCATCATGTTTCACCAGACTTGGGCCTATGCTCCTAAGTCAAATCATGGAGGTTTTGTCAACTATGACAGGGACCAGATGAAGATGTATTCTGCTATCGTGAAGACAGTGAAGCAGGAGACTCAAAAGGTCGGAATCAGACTTGTCATCCCATCGGGAACTGCCATTCAGAATGCGCGTACGTCATCATTGGGTACGGATCTTACCCGGGACGGTTTCCATCTCAGTTTTGCTCATGGTCGTTATATTGCGGCATGTACATGGCTTGAGGCTGTCTTTGGCGTCAATCCGGTCGGCAATGACTATTGTCCGGAAGGAATGACACCGGAAGAATGCAGACTGGCACAAAAGGCGGCTCACAAGGCGGTAAAGAAGCCTGAGGTGATATCTGTCATCAGGTAATCTGATTCATATATTAGAATGAAGGGGCTGACCGGATTGGTCAAGCCCCTTTTTCTTGTCTGCAGGTGAGGGTAACCTCACCTGTATGTGTTGTTTTGTGCTACTCTCAGGTGTCAGTATTTGATAAGAAGTTGGCGGATATAGTTTCTATATTCGATAGGAGTCATGTTCTTTCTTTTGGTAAACAGACGTATGAAGTTGGATTTGTTGTTGAACCCGCATTCATAGCAGATTTCTGATGCACTGAGTGCCGTATTAGCCAGCATGTCGCATGCTTTGGCTACCCGGACGTTGTTTACGTATGTTATGAATGATATGCTTGTCTGCCTTTTGAAGAAATGACTGAATGCGGAGTCAGACATGTTTGCAAGTTTGGCCGCATCGGTAAGTGTTATTTTCTGTGCAATGTTTTCTGAAATGTAATTGCACACCCTGCTGATTCTCCGGGATTTTGAAGTGTGGACAATATTCTCGGATTCATAGGAGTTGCTGACTATCTTCCTTCTTGGAGCGTGGGCAAGGGAATTCAGTATGTTCAGGAATTTTGTCGCAGTCTGGAAGCCTTGCAGTTTTGTGAGTTCCACGATTTCGTCTTTGATCCGTTCGGCCTCCTCGCCATAGAAGCAAAGCCCCTGAGTCGAGTCCATCAGCAGTTGCTTGACAGGCATGAACAGGCGTTTGCCCATGATATGATAGTTGAGCAGGTCCTTGGAAAACTGGATTGTTATTTCATGATTCTTTTCGCCGGGGCTTTTCCACACATGAGGCAGATAGGGTCCCAGCATCACGAAGTCAAGTCCGGAGAACGTCATCTCTGAATCTCCCACGACACGGGTGCCGCTGGTCTCCATTACCAGATTTATTTCATATTCCGGATGACAATGAATCGGATACTCGAATTTGGCATTCGGGCGGTCAAAAATGATAAACAGGTCATCATCTGTTATCGGACATATTTCCTGTTGAATTTCAGTCATTTGTCGTGGGAGTTTTATTTTGCAAAAATAATAAAACTTCAACAAATGCAATATATGATTCAAAAGAGTACAATGATTTTGACGTTTATTTGTTATATTATTTTGCTCATTCGGTACGCAATTTATATGATGTTCAAAAATGTATAATATTTTGACATAACACTTCACCTTCTTGTTTTATACCCAAACTATATTTGCATTGACTTATTGTGTTAAAACACAAACTATTAACCTTGTATTCGGAATTTGTCTATATGAAACGTGCGGCAATGCTTTTCGTGGGTCTTCTGCTTTGCTCATTTGCACATGCGGAACTCAAGATGTCGAACATTTGCACTGATGGTATGGTGCTGCAGCAGAAAACCATGGCTTCCATCTGGGGAACAGCCTCGCCCGGTGCACACATTTCTGTCACCACATCATGGAATGGTGCCACCGTTCGGTCAAAGGCTTCTTCTGACGGACGTTGGATTGTGAAGGTCTCGACTCCGGAGGCCGGTTACGGGCACCACAGCATTACAGTCGAGGGTGATGGCGCGACAATTAAAGTCAATGATGTGCTGATCGGAGAGGTATGGCTTGCATCCGGCCAGAGCAATATGCAGATGCCTATGTGCGGTTTCTACAATTGTCCGGTGGAGAATGCCGCAGAATATATATGCGCACCGCCCGCAGTAAATAAGATCAGGATGTTTTCTGTTCCTGCAAAACTTTCATATGAACTGCAGGATGAGGCAGATGCTCAATGGAAAGGGGCTGATTCAGAGTCTGTTCCATGGATGAGTGCCGTTGCGTATTTCTATGCCCGGAAGTTGAATCAGATGCTTGATGTCCCCGTCGGAATCATCTCATGTGCCTATGGTGGGGCGCGTATAGAGACATGGACTCCGAAGGAGATTCTTGAAACTTATCCGGATGAGGACCTTAGCCGTGAGCATATCGAGTCTCTCATACATTACCACAGACCATATATGGCATACAATGCCATGCTGCATCCGGTGAAGGGCTATTCCATCAAGGGTTTCATCTGGTACCAGGGATGCTCTAATGTGGGTAAGCACGACCAGTTCATCGAACGCATGTCGAACATGATCGGACATTGGAGGGAGTGTTGGGGCGATAAGGATGCTTCTCTTCCTTTCTATATGGTCGAACTTGCTCCATATCGCAACAAGCCTCAGAGTGCCACTCCATATTTTGCGCTTCTGAGGGAGGTGCAGCATAAGGCAGCGAAGGAACTGCCGAATTGCGGTTGCATAGTGACAAATGATCTGGTGGAGAGTTATGAGCAGGATAACATTCATCCGGCCAGGAAGAAGGAGGTAGGAGAAAGGCTCGCCTATATGGCCCTGCATAGGAATTACGGCTTTCATAAGATTGCATGCGACAGTCCGGAGGCAGTCAGGTGCTACCGGACGGCAAACAGTTGTGAACTCGCCGTGGAGTTTACTCATATGGATAACGGAATCAGCAGATGGATGGAGATCGAGGGGCTGGAAGTAGCCGGCAGTGATGGTGTCTTCTATCCTGTTACCTGTGCATTCTACGGGTCTGAACCGAAGGCGCTTCTGATAAGGTCGGAGTTTGTTCCGGATCCATGCGAAGTGCGTTATGGCTGGGGTGACTTCAGACCGGGCAACCTCAGGAATGTCGAAGGTCTTCCGGTGACTCCGTTCAGAATAAGGTCCGGGAACTGATGTTGAAATAAGAGCAAATAAATACAAACACTAAATTAATGTACCGATTTATGAAGAAGATTTTCAGAAATCTGTTTCTGACAGTTGCCGCGCTGGCTGCTTTGTCATCTTGTGACAAGAAGGCGCGAAACACAGAAGAACTGATTGACCCATGGCTTCGTGAACGTACTCCTGTCAATGTGCGGCTTGAGGCTCAGGTCGGTCCTGCCGTCATCACCAGTGACTGGAGAACTGACGAGGTAGGCTCGGTTTCAGTGAGTCTGGTTACGACCGGACTCGATATGTCTGCGGTCAAGGTAGTCGCTTTGGATTTCAAATATCCTGAGAGTGAGTTCTGTCCTACCGCTAGCATCAAGCCGGGGGATACCATTGACCTCAGTGACGGTGATGCGGAGTTTGTCGTAACTTCCAAGTCCGGCGAAATCCGTACTTACACCATCTCCTATTCTGTATTTTCAGACCCTCTCGAAGGAACCTACAGTTTTACGCCTGTCGGACCGCTTATGGCAGATGCAATCGGTAAGCACGAATACAATTGCGCATGTGTCATGATCGGAGGTTTCGAAAAATATATTACTCTTTGTCAGGTGATGGACAAGTACTGGCTATGGGGAATGGGTAATTATGATGGAATCCACTGGCCACTCAATGAGGACGATAATATTCTCAGTTTCCGTCTTGATAAAGTTGATGATATAACCGGATATACATTCGGTACGGTGGTAAACACTCCAGGTGCTGACGGAAAATATGCCGATTATATCCTGAAAGATGCTGACGGCAAGGATTCTAATGGAGATGCTGTCGTGTCGTACGACATCAATGACGAATATCGCCTGATTCCTAGAGGGAAAGCCCGTTGGGCCAAATATGGTGACGGGTACATTACCATATTTGACTTCGAGGACAAGGATTACAAGGCCCCGTTGCATAAACTCGAACTTCTTGAAAGCGGTGAGCATAAGTTCTGGTCTGATGCTCTCAACAGTTCCGGTGAAAGTGCAGAACAGACTTTGAATGTTCCGTCGTTGGCTTTGCACAGACCGTTCGGCGAAGGTCCTTTCGCCAATGGTACCAACAACTGGGGAGAGGAGCGCTGGTATGTGAATAATATCCGCAACGTCTTCTGGCTCATCAAGAAGGACACAGACTCCGCTCTTGAAGATCACGACGAATATTTAGCAGAATAAGTTGATGAACAGGATTATGTGCATGTCTTTTCTGTTTGCAGCCGTTTTGCCGATGGCTGTATTGTCGTGTTCTGACGTAAACGGAGAGCCTGACTCATCCGTTGGTGAAAGAGTCATTGCCGTACAGGAAAGGCTGGAAATAGACTATGATGCGGAGCGTTTCTCGCTTGATGTGGAAGCGAACTTCGATTTCGAGGTCGAGTCTCTTTCCGAGTGGATAGGATTTGAAAAAGCAGAAGGGGGGAGCAAGGTATGGTTCACGGCAGAGGTCAACAGGTCTAAGGACGCCAGAGTCGGAAAGATAAGATTTACAGATCCCGAAGACAACTATTTCTATAAGGAGGTCAGGATTTCTCAGAAGGGAAGACCTGATCAGGAACTTTCGTTGCGTATTGTCGACAGGAATGCCACGCCTCAAACCAAGGCTCTATATGCGAATCTGTGGAATATCGCTTCACAAGGTTTCATGTTCGGACATCATGATGACCTGTGGTATGGTCGTTACTGGTACAACGAGCCGGGAAAATCCGATACAAAAGCAGTTTGTGGCGACTATCCCGGAGTCTTCAGTGTGGACCTTGGAGCGATAATGGACGACAGGCATGCGAATGCCGAAAACGCAATCCGTCGCAGGGTGATGATCGAAGCCTACGAAAGGGGAGAGGTCATCACTGCGTGCTGCCATCTGAACAATCCTCACACAGGTGGAGATTCATGGGACAACTCGAGCAACGACGTGGTGAAGAGCATTCTTACAGAAGGGCATGCCACAAGAGTGAAGTTCCTGCAATGGCTTGACAGGTGCGCTGATTTTGCCAATGGTCTGAAAGACTCAGACGGGAAGTTGATTCCGATCATCTTCCGTCCATTTCATGAACATACCCAGACCTGGTCGTGGTGGGGTTCGAAATGCACTACAGAGGATGAGTTCATCAGATTCTGGAGATTTACAGTCGAATATCTCAGGGATACAAAGGGAGTCAGGAATTTCATATATGCGGTTTCACCTCAGATGGATCAGGTGTACGACGATGCAAAATCCCGCCTGACATTCCGTTGGCCTGGTGATGAATGGGTGGATTTCATAGGAATGGACTGCTATCACTACAACTGGAAACAGGCATTCAAAAGTAACCTTGAAGCGATTACCGAGGTATCTCTCGAGAAGATGAAGCCTTGCGGAGTGACCGAGACCGGTCCCGAAGGATTTGACTGGAAAGACTACTGGACAAATCATATTCTGCAGAGCGCGACAGGCAGCAGAGTAAGCATGATCGTGATGTGGAGAAACAAGTATGTCGGAAACAACGAATCTGACAGACACTTCTATTCCGTGTATCCCGGACATCCGTCGGAAGCGGATTTCCGCCTGATGTATGACGACCCGCGTACATTCTTCAGCAAGGACCTTCCTGACATGTACTCCATGCCGGATGGCATCGAGGTCAATTAGGTCTCAAGAACTTACCATATAGAATATTATTAATAACAAAACATAACCAAAAATGACCAAATCACTCAAATTATTTCTACTCAGTTGCTTCATGCTGCTGTGTGGAGTCATTGCCGGTCCTCTTTATGCTCAAAGCAGGACTGTCAGTGGTGTAGTGCAGGACGATAGCGGGGAACCGTTGTTCGGCGCATTTGTAGTTGAGAAGGGTACTACCAATGGAACTTCCACCGATTTTGACGGAAAGTTCACTTTGACTGTATCTTCCGGTGCTGTGCTTGAGTTCCAGTTCATCGGTTTCAAGACACAGGAGATTCCGGTTGCAGACAGGAGTACTTTTCTGGTTCAGATGATGACTGACGCCAATCTGATGGAAGAAGTCGTGGTAACGGCTTTCGCTACCCAGAAGAAGATCAATGTGACAGGTGCCATCTCAGCCGTGAACGGTAATGACCTCGTTGCCGCATCTGTTGCCAACATCTCCAATGCCCTTCTTGGTAATACTCCGGGTGTCAGCGGTCTTCAGACCTCAGGAGAGCCTGGACGTAACGAAGCCAATATCTTCGTGCGTGGTGTCTCCACATACGGAGAGTCCACTCCTCTGATCATCATCGATGGCGTGGAACAGGCATCCGAACAGGCATTCAGTGCTTTCAACGCGATGGACGCAAATGAGATCGCCAGCATTTCAGTACTTAAAGATGCATCATCGACTGCTGTTTACGGTGTGCGTGGTGCCAACGGTGTAATCATCGTGACAACAAAGCGCGGAAATGTCGGCAAACCGACAATAAGTGCATCTGCAAACTTCGGTCTCACCGCTGCTACAACGCTTCAGGAGGGTACGACCGCATATGAGTATGCCCTCTTCAGAAATGAGGCAATCCGCAACGAGCAGAAGAGTTATGCAGGAAATGATGTGCTCAATGCCAATATCTTTGACGACTATGACCTGTGGAAGTTCAAGAACAACCGCGACTTCACACCTCAGGAGGTGGACGGCATGACCTGGCTTACTCCTGAGCAGAAGGCCAGGCTCAAGGCAACACCGGCACTCTATTATGCTTCCCGTAACCTTTACAAGGAGCAGTTCAACAGAGTGGCACCTCAGTATCAGGCAAACGTGAACATCAGCGGCGGTACTGACAGGGTGAAGTATTTCGTGTCGTTCGGTTATTTCCGTCAGGAAGGTATCACCAATGTCGTGGAGTACCATGGCTCGCAGACTGGTTCCACATACAACCGTTACAATTTCCGAAGCAACTTCGACATCAGCATCACCGACAATCTCAAGATCACCATCAACTCTGCCGGTCAGTTCGGTGAGACGACAGGTCCGGGTAACGCAGCGGATCCTAACAACATGACCGAGCGTTACAAGATCATCATGCAGTATATCTATGATTCCAATCCGTTCATTTCTCCGGGTATCATAGACGGAAGGCTCATCAGCGGATTTGCAGGTTCTACAAGTCTTATACAGAATCCTCTTGCAACCAAGGTGGACAGCAAGATCGGTATGCAGAACGCATTGTACAATCTCCTGAACAGTGGTTCCGGTACGATTTTCAACAGTCTTCTGGACAACACCATCAAACTTGAACATACGATGGATTACATCCATCCGAATCTCAAGGTGTATGCGACGGTTTCATACCAGGACAATTACAACCGCTATGTGAAGTTCACACCTTCAATCCCTGCATACACAGTGCAGCGCAGCACTGCCGACCCTAATGTGCTCGAGTTCTTCGGAGGTTCGAGAGGCGCGGGTTCGTTCAGTTCGTACGGCTACAGCAACTGGAACAAACTCTACATGGATGCCGGCGTGAACTGGCACGAGTCCTACGGCAAGCACAATGTTTCAGCCCTCCTTCTCGGAAAGGCCTCACGTTATACGATGCCTAACGACAAATATCATGTTGCATCCGGTATCATGGGTTTTGTAGGCCGTGTGACTTACAACTATGATGACCGTTATATGCTGGAGGTCAATGCCGGTTACAACGGTACGGAGCAGTTTGCCGAAGGTAAGCGTTTCGGACTCTTCCCTGCAATCTCAGCAGGTTGGGTTCCTACGAAGGAAAAATGGTTCCCTAAAAATGACATCCTGACATTCATTAAGATCCGTGGTTCATATGGTGAGGTGGGAAATGACCGTCTCGGAGGAACAAGAAGATATTATTACCTTCCGAATACGTTCAATCTGAATCAGGCCGGATATTATCTTGGAACCAGCAACGGTTCAAACAAGAATGCATATTTCTATGGTGCGACAGAGGGTAATCTCGGTAATCCTGACATCACTTGGGAAAGAGCGCGCAAATATGACGCAGGTCTGGAAATCAAGTTCTTTGGCGACCGTCTCTCCGCTGATTTCGACTATTTCTACGAAAAGCGAGACAACATCCTCACGACCCTTGGAATCATCCCGGGCATCTATGGTGTTCCATCAAGTTCAATACCACCTGCAAACGTGGGTATAACCGAGAATCAGGGTTATGAAATCGTACTCAACTGGTCGGACACAGTAGGTGACCTTACCTACTCTGTGGGCGGCGACCTCAGTTGGACCCGCAACAAGATCATCTACAAGGCGGAGGCAAACAATCCTTATCCTTGGATGAGTGCAACCGGTCACGCCATCGGACAGCGTTTCGGACTTGTAAGCGACGGACTTTTCAATACTCCTGAAGAACTTGCAAGCCGTCCTTACAATACATATACTTCCAATAAGGCGACTCTTGGTGATATACGTTACAGGGACCTCGACGGTGACGGTCTGATCAACCAGAACGACATCGCTCCTATCGGTTTCCCTAACCATGCACAGTATCACTTCAATGTGAAACTTCACCTTGCCTACAAGGGATTCGACGTCAGACTTCTCTTCACGGGTTCTGCAAACGGTTCATACTACCTCAACAGCGGTTATACAATGCCGTTCTTCAAGAACGCGGGTAACGCATGGCTCTGGCAGTATGAAGGCCGCTGGACCCCGGAGAAGGCCGCTGCTGGCGAGACCATCACTTTCCCTCGTGCAATCTACAATCCGACATCATCGGACAACAACTATCTCACCAGCGACTACTGGATGGTGTCGACCAACCACTTCAAACTCAAGAATATCGAACTTGGTTATACATTCAACGTAAAGAAGGGGGTTCTCAGCAAAATCCAGATGCAGTCGCTCAGGCTGTTCATGAATGCCAACAATATCTATACATTCAATAACGCCCTGACACCTTATGGAATCGATCCGGAGACAACAGACGGAAGTACATATGTGTACCCTCTGACAAGAGTCGTTACCTTCGGTCTGAATCTGCGTTTCTAAACTAAAAGAATGAACAAGATGAAAAATATAACTAGATTTTTAGCAGTTCTCGGTCTTCTTGTCCTGACATCCTGCAGTTTCTTCCTTCAGAAGCCGGATACGACAGGAACAGTCGACCTCGACGCAGTGTTCGGCTCCAGAAAGAATGCCGAAGCGGCTTTGATGTCCTGCTACTCAAATGCCCTGATACACGGTCTTCCAGGAGGTCTGGGTTTCACCCATGGTACACTTGGAGCCATTTCGGGTGAAATCAACAGAGGTGCCAGTTGGCATGGAACATATACCATTACCGAGCAGGGTCTCAATGTCAATGGAGCAGGCTCCGATGCAACGGATAGAAGTAACGGTTCGAGTGCCGGTTCGGAAAACTGGGCCAAGAACTGGAGTGTGGTCCGTCAGTGCTACAATGTCCTGGAAAACATTGACAAGGTTCCGGACATGGAACAGAGTGAAAAGGACGTGATCAAGGCTGAAATAAAAGCGCTTGTGGCCTACAGATATATGGGTATGTTCTATCGTTACGGAGGAGTTCCTATCATTACGAAGACATTTGAGGTTACAGACGATCTTACTGCGCCGCGCACGACCCTTGAGGAGACTCTTGGTCATATCCTCACTCTTTGCGATGAGGCTTATGCCGTTCTTCCTGCAAAGTGGGATGCGGCAAACAACGGTCGCATGACCCAGGGAGCCGTACTCGCCATCAAGGCGCGCACCCTTCAGTTTGCTGCCCGTCCTCTGTTCAATGCAACCACTCCGTATCTTGACAATGGAGACAAGAACAATCTCATATGTTTCGGCAACGAAGACAAGGAGCGTTGGAAAGATGCCATTGATGCAAATGAGGCGGTTCTGAAATGGGCAGGCGCAAATGGCGTGGGACTCATAAACACCGGCGGAACTCCTAATACCAAGGCGTTCGAGGACTATGCGACAGCGACTTCGACTCCTTCAAACAAGGAAATCATACTTGCTTTCAAGAACAACAGTACCGCGCAGGACTACAGTACATATGTGTTCCTGTATAATAACTGTTCCGCTTACTGGACTTGGAACCGCTTTGACAACGGTGAATCAGGACTTCTCTCAAATCATATCAAACTTTATTATAAGAACGACGGTTCGGAGATGAGTTGGCCTACATTCGGAGAAGACAAGACTCCAAGAGCCGGCGCTGAATGGATTGAGAATATAGAAAACATCGAGCCTCGTGCCCTTGCAGACATCAAGTTTGCCGGTCATGATGCCATGAACAATCCCGGTGACACGAAGTGGACAAACAGAGGCTGGGGACGTGGCGGATATGACGGCAAGAAGGGAATGGGAGGCTCCTTCCCTAACAGTGTCGGTGGTTCTGACAAGGGACAACTTTCCGGAGAGAGGATCAAATTCTATTACAAGGCCGGTTCCAGAACATGGTTCGAATTCCCTCTTTTCCGTCTGGCAGAGACTTATCTCAACCTTGCGGAGGCATATAATGAATATGACAATCCGACCAAGGCTCTGGAGAACCTCAACAAGATCCACAACCGAGCAGGTCTTCCAAGCATCACCGAAACAGATAAGGCAAAACTCAGAGAAATCATCCAGAGAGAAAAGGCCATCGAGTTCTTCAGCGAGAACCACAGGTACTTTGACGTGAAGCACTGGAAGCACAAGGACATTGCAAACGGTATCTGCGGAGGTTCTATGCGAGGATTTACCTTCAACATCATGGACATTGATGCGGCTGTATGGCCTTGGGACAAGAAATACATCGAGTCCTGGTGGGAAGCGGAATATTATCGTTCTTTCTGGTCTCCGGCAATGTTCCTTGAGCCATTCCCTCAGACTGAAATAAACAAGGGAACCATAACTCAGAATCCAGGTTATTAAAATTCAGAAGACAATGAGAAAACAGAATATATTCAGATGTCTCACCCTATTGAGTACATCCATACTGATTTCCACAGGCTTGATGGCTCAGGAAGATACTGACAGGCTATCAACTGCCTCTGTGTCAACTGTGACCGGAGATGAACTGTACCACATCCAGACATCAAACCTTTCAAACACTTTGGTGGGTATGCTTCCCGGACTTACAGTTCTTCAGGGTAATGGTGCTGTGGGATACGACAATGCCCAGTGGCTTGTCCGCGGAGTCGGCAGTTACGGCTCCGGCACATGGAATTCGGCAAGAATCTATGTCGACGGCTTCGAAGTGAATTCGGAGTATCTTGTGTCGCTTTCTCCGTCAGAAATCGAGAGTGTATCGGTTCTGAAGGATGGTGCCGCACTTGCAATCTATGGTGACCGAGGAGCAAACGGTATCATAAGAATCGAGACAAAGAGAGGTAAGACAGGCCCCGCTACAGTGACTGCCAACATGCGTTACGGAGCGACTACTCCTAACGTGATCAACAAACCGCTCCGTTCTTATGAATTTGCCAGTCTCTACAATCAGGCAGTGTCCAACGACAATGGCATGAAGTGGTCTCCGGCATATAACGCCGAACAACTTAAGGCTTATCAGTCCGGAAAAGGCGTCGATGTGGACTGGTATGATGAAGTTCTTCGTGATGCAGGTTCGTTTGTCGACGGTGACGTGATCTTTAACGGAGGAAATGAGAATGCACGCTACAACGTGAACCTCAGTTATCTCAACACGCAGGGACTTTTCGGCACCAGGAATACCGATACGACCAAGAACCTCGGATATGAACGATATAACGTACGTGCGAATCTTGATTTCAATATCCTGAAGATTTTCGAATTCAGAGTCGATTTCAATGGTAGAATCGAGATGCGCAGGAGACCTAATTACGGAGTGACCGACCTTTTCAGCGACATGGCGAAAATTCCGGCCAATGCGTACAACATATATGATGACAAGAAGCAGGGTCATCTCTCCGGTACTTCAATCTATCCGAACAACCCTTACGCATCTGCAAACGAACTGGGATGGTATTCTCAGAAGGCACGCTCACTGCAGGGTAACTTCCAACTCAGGGAGAAACTGGACATCATCACCCCGGGTCTTTATCTTGAGGAGGCGTTCTCATTCTACAGTTATACCTTGAGTACATACAGCAAGACCAAGGACTATGCACGCTACTTCAACGGTGAAACCACCACTACCAACCAGACCACTTCAATAACGGCAAGTGAGTATGGCTCTGCAGGAATGCAGGACTGGAAGCAGGGACGTCTTACCATAGGTTATGACCGCAGTTTCGGGAAGCATGCCGTTTCAGCGGTTGTCAATTATGACATTTCGGCTTATAAGGGCAATGATTTCTACAATTATAAGGTCAATTACCTCAATCTCAACGGAATCTTTGACTATAATTATGACAGCCGCTATGTAGCGCAGTTTGCATTCTCATATTTCGGAAACGATGCTTTTGCACCGGGTCACAGGTGGCATTTCTACCCATCTGCTTCAATCGGATGGATTGCTTCCAATGAAGATTTCCTCAAGAGCAGTCCATGGGTCGATTTCCTCAAGATCAGGGCATCCTTCGGTATTGCAGGTACCTCACAGTCAAATGCTACTTCTGTTCTCACGAACTTTGATACCAGCGGACGCTATCTCTTCAAGGACTACTACACGAGCAGTTATATAGGAGCATTCTACATCGGTCCGAACGGTGGTACGGACAACGGATCTCTTGTTCCGATGTTCATCGGAAGCCAGGATATCGTTCCAGAGAAGAGCATGAAGTACAATCTCGGTATAGAAGCGACACTCTTCAAAGGTCTCAACATTACAGTCGACGCCTTCCTCGACAAGAGAAGCAATATCCTCACTCTCGAAAACAACAGGGTGGCATATTATGGAAAGCAGTATGTGTTCTCGAATATCGGAGAAATGACCAACAGAGGATTTGAGGCATCGGCAGTATATGCCGGCAAGAGCGGTGATTTCTCATATAGGGTGAACGGAATGGTCTCTTATGTAAAGAACACCATCGATTATATGAACGAGGTTGCGCCGGCAAATTCATTCAGCGCGAAGACCGGTCGTCCGTACGGCACATTCATCGGTCTCGAGGCTGAGAGATTTTATGATATCAGTGACTTTGACAGCGATGGAAATCTCAAGATGGGTATTCCTACTCCGGCATTCGGTGCCGTTCAGCCTGGTGATGTCAAATATCGCGACCTTGACAAGAACGGAATGGTTGACCAGAATGATGTCACACAGATCGGAAAGTCTCCATATCCTGAATGGTATTACAGTTTTGGAGGACGTGTCGCATGGAAAGGCTTCGACCTTGAAGTTCTCTTCCAAGGCTCCGCAGGTGCGTCTGTAAATATCCTTGACAACAGGAATCAGGTGGTTGCATTCGTCAACAACGGAAATGCTTATGAGATTGCAAAGAGAGCATGGGCATATTATCCTGAGCAGGGCATCGATACACGTGCTGAAGCGAGATATCCGAGACTCACGACAGAGAGTAACGAGAACAACTACCAGACAAGTTCGATGTGGGTCAAGAGCGCGGACTATCTGAAGTTGCGTAATCTTGAACTTGGATACAATTTCGCCACCCTCGGACTCCAGAAGGCAGGAATCGACAACTTCAGAGTATATCTGAGTGCCAACAATCTCCTGACTTTCAGTTCTCTTCTCAAGAACTACAACATGGATCCGGAGAAGATCAGCGGTTACCCTACCATCAAATCCTACAACGTAGGCTTGTCGATTACCTTCTAAAGAATGCAGATTATGAAAATAAGAACAATAATATCCGCTTTTGTGATTGCATCGGTATCATCTGCCTGCAGCGGTTTCCTCGATACGAGTATTGACAGAAATTCGACAGGAGAGACGATTGCCACCAACTACAGCGCAATCTGGGGCTTCGGCAGGGCGTTCTATACTCCGCTCGGATACGGTTTCGGAATGATCGACAGCAATATATTCGCGACCGCATCAGATGAGGCACAGCAGACCTCTGCCCAGTCAAATGTGATTTATTTCAATAAAGGTATGCTGAACGAGAATGTCAACCCTCTCTTCACATACTACAGGAACTATTATGAAGGCATACGTGCCGCAAACTTTTTCCTTGATTACGTAGGTGACGGAAAGGGAGAGGAAATGCTTGCCCAGAACCGAAACCTCGTTACGGACAAGGAAAACTATGAGCGTGACCTTCAGTCTCTTGCATGGTTCAAGGCTGAGGCACATGTTGCCAAGGCATATTATTATTCGGAACTTGCCAAGATGTATGGCGGTGTTCCGATTGTCGAGTCATTCATCGATGACGGAACCATGATCAGTCGTTCTTCCTATGACGATGTGGTGGCATATATCGTCAAGGAGATCGATGATTACAAGGATGAACTCGCCATTGACTGGAAAAAATTCACAGACCGTGAAGGACGTTTCACTCTCGGAGTTGCGCTTGCAATCAAGTCCCGCACTCTTCTCTATGCGGCATCACCTCTTCACAATCCTGAGAATGATCTGACCAAGTGGGAGGCAGCCGCTTCAGCAGCCAATGAACTCATCATGCACGAGGATCTTGAGTATTCTCTCAACCCGGACTATGGTTCATACTTCATCGGAGGAAATCCTCTGTCAAGCCCGGAGACCATCTATTGCGTGCGCAGGTCCCAGTCGAACAACATGGAGAAGAACAACTATCCTATAGCGACACAAGGCGGCAAGAGCGGTGCCACCCCTACACACAACCTTGTGGCTGCGTATGAATATATCGGCACTCCTGATCCTGAAAACCCATATGCAAACAGGGATCCGCGTCTTGCTGCATCGATCGTGACCAACGGCAGCACATGGAACGGACGTGTGATCGACCAGTCTGCGGGCGCAACTGACGACATGGCGAATGCAAATGCCAGCCGTACAGGATACTATCTCAAGAAGTTCCTCACAGACAACCTCAACCTTGTGCAGGGCCAGGTCGCGCAGCATAACTGGGTGGCTTACCGTTATGCGGAGATTCTTCTGAACTATGCGGAGGCAATGAATGAGGCATTCGGACCGGACGCTGTTCCTGCAGGTTATGCAATGTCCGCAAGAGCGGCTCTTCAGCAGGTAAGAACCCGTGCAAGTTCCAGACTTCCTAAGGTTCTGGCGACAGACAAGGATTCATTCCGCGAGGCGGTCAAGCGTGAAAGACGTGTTGAACTTGCATTTGAAGACCATCGCTACTGGGACCTTCTCCGTTGGAAGGATGCTATGGAAGTACTTAACAATCCCGTGCTTGGTGTAGCGGTTACAAAGACGGAGAACGGATGGAGTTATGAAGTGAAGGAGGTTGCGATACGTACCTTCCATGAGAGAAACTACTACCTCCCGTTCCTTCGTTCGGAGATAGAAAATTCAGGCAATACATTGGAACAGAACCCGAATTATTAATGATTTGATATGAGAAAGATTTTATTTTCGATTGTGTCTGTCATCAGCCTTTTTGTCGTTGTTTCCTGCGCTAAGGGCGATGGTGACAAGGATTACGGCGTAGAGAAGGTGTATATCCCTCAGTCAATGGCTGACGGCGGAATCACAAATATATATAATGTACCTTCCGGAGAAGGCGAGTATACATACAACTTCTCCATCGGAGAGGAGACTGTAGATGTCTATCTTGGAGTACTCCGTTCCGGAAAGCAGGCAGGTGAGGCGTTTACCGTAGATGTGGTTGTCAATGAAGAGTCCACTGCGGTGCAGGCTGCAAAGAATAAGGCTGAGATCATGCCTGAGGGTATGTATGAACTGCCGTCTCAGGTAAAGGTGGATGCAGGAACAAACTGCAGGACATTCTACCTCAGTCTTGACAAAGCCGCACTTAAGGAATATGAGGGAAAGAAACTCGTCCTCTGCATTGCTCTGGCAAGTCCTTCAAGATATGAACTGTCGGAGAACGCCTCTGAGGTTACGGTACTTGTAGATGTTGACGCATTAAAACTTTAACCTATGAAAAAATTCATTACAGCAGCATTTGCACTTCTTGTTGCAGCCGGCATGAGCGCACAGATCATCTCTGTAACTCCTTCTGCAGCAAAAGTGAAGCAGTATGATGCCATATTCTTTGAGGTGACCCTTTCCGGAGAGTGGGATAATCCATATCTCCAGGAAGAGGCCGCCCTCGATATGGTGCTTACGTCTCCTTCAGGAAAGGAACTGGTACTACCATGTTTCTACAGACACGGGGAGAGCGGAGCGGAGAGCACATGGGAAGCAAGATTTACCCCTCAGGAAAGAGGTAAATATTCATATTTCTTCCGTTACAGCGAGGATGGCAGGATTGCATCGGAATCTGCTCCTGCGGAATTCAGGTCTCGCAGAAGCAGGCTTCAGGGTATGCTCCACGTACGCGACAACTGGACTCTCGTCTATGACAATGGCAGACCGTTCAGAGGCGTGGGTATCAACCTTTGCTGGGAGTCCCGTACTGAAGACGATTCCAAGTTCTTCAGCGACCTTCATGAGCAGCATGACAGATTCAATTACGACGCCATGCTTCCGGATTTCGCCGGAAACGGCGGAAACTTCACCAGAATGTGGATCTGTGACTGGAATTTCCCTATAGACAGACAGGATGGTTTCAACAACCACCGTTATACAGAAACAACGGAGTACATGAACGAGAGTGCATGCGAGCGTCTTGATCATGTCCTTGGCCTCTGCATGGACCTTGATATCAAGATCATGCTTTGTATGGGACAGGGAAATGTGGTGGCAGACCGTGCGTTTTTCAATTGTCCTGAAGCAAAGACCCGCTACCGCAACTATCTTCGCTATATCGTGGCAAGATGGGGCTACAGCCCTGCAATCGGCATGTGGGAACTCTTCAACGAAATCGACAATGTTCAGCACAATGCTCCGGACGGCGTAATCCCTGCCGAGGAGATTGTTGCATGGCATGATGAAATGAGCACCTATCTCGCAGGTCTGGATCCGTTCTGTCATATCAGGACCACATCCATCTCGCACCGCGACCTTGACGGACTCAACGACCTCAAGAACCTCGACATCAATCAGAAGCATATCTATAATGCTACCCATGTTGTCCCGGAGACAATCGATGCATATTCGGCCAAGCATGGCAAACCATATATCGTAGGTGAGGTAGGATATGAATGGGACTGGTCAAAGAATTTCGATGACTTTGCCGACGGCATGAACATGGACTTCCGCAGGGCATTCTGGTATGGACTCTTCAGTCAGACTTCCGTTACCCCTATGACCTGGTGGTGGGAGTGGTTTGACGAGAACGGTACAATCCCTTATATGAAGAATGCCCGCATGATCAGCGACTTGATGCTCAAGGCAGGCAAAGGTGATTTCCAAAGATTTGAGACAGTCAGGAACGGAAAGGCTGAAGCATATGCCGTACGTTGCGGAAAGAGGACTTTCGTATATGTATATAACGGCAATGAAGAAGTACTCGATAATATAAGCGTCGAGATAGGCAAGAAAGGAAAGGTGAGGGTCTCGACTCTTGATACAGAGAATGTCAGACTCGGCAGGCCTGTCCGTATGTTTTCAGACGGAACTCTCGCTTTTGAGGGACTCGGTCTCGGAAAATGGGAAGAAAAAGTATTTGTAATCAGATAGACAGGATGAATTTCAGGAGTTTCTTTGCTTTCCTCGCGTCTGTCGCCTTCTGTATTTCCGCAGGAGGTCAGACTCCGCATAAGCAGATGTTGTCAACCAACTTCGGCCTGCCTTCGCCTCAGCCGGAAGAGACTCTCCCTAAGAGTCCTGTGCCGGTACAGATGCCTGAAAGGGTGGCCAAGGTGGCAGCGCAGACTGTTCTGCGTCCTATGGCGGACAATGTCTGGGAAATCACGTCGGGATGGGAAATGTGCGAGGGAGACAAAGTCATGACTGAAGACTGGTATAATGCAACAGTACCCGGTACCGTACTCAGGACATTGGTCGATCAGGGAGTCTATCCGGATCCATATTACGGGCTGAACAATCTTGCAATTCCTGAAGAACTCTGCAGGAAGGACTGGTGGTACAGATGCTCTTTCTGTCTGTCGGATCTGATGCTCTCGAAGGAGACTCTCGAACTTCTTTTCAGCGGCATCAACTATAAGGCTGACATCTGGTTCAACGGCGAGAAACTCGGAAATATTGCAGGTGCATTCATCCGTGGAAGGTTTGACATCTCCTCTCTCGCAAAGCATGAAAATACACTTGCGGTACATATATATCCGCCGGCAAATCCTGGAATCCCTCATGAGCAGTCGCCTGCAGCGGGTGGAGGAAAGAATGGTGGTGCCCTATGTCTTGACGGTCCTACATTCTTCTGCTCGGAAGGTTGGGACTGGATACCCGGAGTAAGGGACAGGAATATCGGCATCTGGCAGGATGTGAGGCTCGTGGCGACAGGTGGGGTCTCGCTGGGTGACATTCAGGTCATTACGGACCTCCCGCTTCCGGACGTTTCATATGCGGACCTGACAGTCCGGACCACATTGAAGAACAGCACATCGTCAGAGAAATCAGTTACTCTGGAAGGAAAGATAGGAGAAATCATGTTCTCGGAAGAAGTCAGTGTCCCTCCGGGAACAGAAGTCCCTGTAAGCATATCTGCTGCGGAAGTCCCTCAGTTGAGGATGAATAATCCTGAACTATGGATGCCGAACGGATATGGAGAACCGAATCTGTATGAACTGGAACTCCGATGCTTTGACGGCTCTGAGGTGTCCGATATTCGGAAGACGCGTTTCGGTGTCAGGGAACTCTCGTACGAACTGACGGTGGACGCTCCTTCGGCAAAGGGTATCAGGATCGAGCATAATCCGATTTCCGACAACCGTCTCGGGGAAATCCTCGACCACAGGATGCTTCGCGATACTCTTGGAGGAATCCATATCCCTTCTCTTGCTGAGGGAATAGACCTGAAGGATCTCAATGTAATACCGGAAGACGGAATGAGTCCGTACCTCGTAATAAAGGTCAACGGCACGAGAATCTTCTGTCGAGGCGGAAACTGGGGCATGGACGACATGATGAAGAATGTGTCCAGAGAACATCTGGAGCCGTATCTCATTCTCCACAAGGAGGCCAATTTCAATATGATACGCAACTGGACAGGTGTGAGTACTTCGGAGACACTTTATGAACTCTGCGACGAGTATGGTATTATGGTATGGAATGACTTCTGGCTTTCTACAGAGGGATTCAACCTCAACCCGCTTGACGAGGACCTGTTCATGAGTAATGCTGAGGATGTGGTGCGAAGATTCCGTCATCACCCGTCGATAGTGATGTGGTGCCCTCGTAATGAAGGTTATGCGACAGAAACTTTGGAGAGAAGACTTTCTGCAATGATTCAGAAGGAAGATATCACCCGTCGCTATCATCCGAATTCCCGCCAGTGCAATCTGCGTCACAGTGGCCCTTGGCATTATTACAAGGATGCAGGTGTATATTACAGTTATGACGCCCACGGCTTCAATTCCGAACTCGGTTCGCCGTCTGTACCGACTGCCGCTTCAATGAGAAAGATGATGCCGGAGGCGGACCTATGGCCGATTTCCGACACCTGGCATTACCATGACCTTCTTGATGGACTGCATGAATACGTCGGTGCTGTCGACAGGCTCTACGGCAAGGCAGAGAATCTTGATGACTTCTGCAGAAAGGTGCAGTTCATCAATTACGACAGTTACAGGGCCATGTTCGAGTCCTGGAACAGCCGTATGTGGGGAGACGCATCCGGGGTGTTGCTCTGGATGAGCCACCCGGCATGGCCAAGCGTAGAATGGCAGACATATTCATGGGATTATGAGACATTCGGCTCGTATTACGGTTCGCGCAAGGCTTGTGAACCTGTACATGTGCAGATGAATCTGGACGACCATGATGTCGTGGTGCTCAATACCACTGCATCCGTCCTTGAAGGTCTCGAGGTCGCTCTCGTCTGCTATGACCTTGCAGGAAAGAAACTTATGAGCAGAGTCATCAAGGACGTTGATGTGTCGGCAAATGCCAGAAAGGACTTGTTCAGGGCGGAATTCGGAAGCATCACAGGCAACTACATGGTACGTCTGGTCCTTTCGGACAGGAGGGGGCAGGTGTTGTCAATCAACGATTACATGATGCGTGGAGAAGGCACGGAAGACTTTACTGCACTCGGAAATATCGGCAAGGCGAAGATCAAGGTGCGCAAGATCTCCTCGAAAGGCTCTGTGGAGCGTTACGAAGTCACAAATACATCAGGAAATATAGCAATGAATCTCAAGTTCAATCTTTGCGATCCTCAGACAGGAGAAATCATCCTTCCTGCTTATTTCAGCGACGGATATTTCCATCTGCTCCCGGGAGAGAAGAGAACGATTCAGATGCACTCGCCTTCGACCGGAGCAATCATGGCGGAAGGCTATAACGTTGATAATATAATATTAAAACTATAAACAATATGAGAAGAATCACAATTCTTTGCATGGCGCTGGCTATGTCGGCGTTCGCATTCAACAACTGTGCTTA
>SUYY01000078.1 GCA_015060205.1 Bacteroidales bacterium | reverse complement strand
CCCCCGGCGTGACAGGCCGGTATTCTAACCAGCTGAACTACCGCACCAATTGTTCAGACTTATGCGTTTTTCTCGAACGCGGATGCAAAGGTACGCAAAAAATCCGAATCACCAAATTTTTTGCGCACTTTTTTGCAACTTTTTAGGGAAATCTGCACTTATCATACTATTTCGCAGGATACTCCTTTTCTATCATCTTATGTAAATCCTTAAGTTTGACCGAGATGACACAAAATATCAATCCGAGAAGAATCAGACCCACTCCCGCAACAGTCAGTACGGTCACAATTCCCACACTGAACGGATCAACAAGGACAAACACGGAAAGTATCAGAAGAAGGATGCCGAGTATGGTCAGAAGTCCACCTCCGGAAAGTCTGAAGGTTTCCATATCACCACCAAGCGAGATAATAATGAAACTGTTGTACATAAGCCACAGTCCCATCATTATAGGCAGGGCCATAAGGGAGATTCCCGGATATACGCAGAGAAATATTCCCAGAATTACATTCAGGACGCCACCTACGATGAAATAGCCCCTCATCATGAGATAATTTCCGCTGGTGGAGGCTATGATGAGTTGAGCGGCTCCGGTCAGAAGCATAAGGATACCGAACAGAATGGCGAGTGCCACATAACTTTCTATAGGAAATACGAACACACAGATGCCGGCAACAATACCGAGTATACCTGCAAGAAGCAGCAGCCACCAGTGTCTTATGGCACGGCCGGCTCTCGAAGTCAGATTTTCAAAATGACGTTTCATGATATTAAATTTTAATTATTCAAATTTCAAAAGTCAAGTATCATGCCGTCACAAAAAAATCCGGGGCCACCTCTGACCCCGGATACAATCTTTATATATATAGGATTAAAGCATTGCCTTCACCTGATTATAGACATTCTCTGCAGTGAATCCCAGTTTCTCGTCAAGCACCTTATATGGAGCAGAGAAACCGAAACTCTCGAGTCCGAAGACCTTGCCGTTGCAGCCCACAAGACCCTGAAGATTAACAGGGAGACCCGCAGTGAGACCGAATATCTTCGCGCCCTGAGGAAGAACCTCATTCTGATACTCAACCGGCTGGTTTCTGAAAAGTCCCTCTGACGGACAACTTACTATCTTCACCTTCACACCCTCTGCGCGAAGAAGAGATGCACCAGCCTCAAGTGTTGAGACTTCGGATCCTGAAGCCACAAGTATCACATCCGGATTCTCATCTGACCCTGCCACAACATATGCACCCTTCTCTGCCTGAGAATAGTCATTTCCTTCAGGAAGCATGTCGATGTTCTGACGTGAGAATATGAGCGCAGTCGGAGTATCCATGTTCTCCATAGCCATTTTCCAGCATACTGTTGTCTCCTCGACATCTGCCGGACGAAGTACAAGCACTGAATTCTTTCCGCTATGATTCTTCAGTTTCTCCATAAGACGGATCTGAGCCTCCTGCTCCACAGGTTCATGGGTAGGACCGTCTTCTCCTACACGGAAGGCATCATGAGACCAGACGAACTTGATCGGAAGTTCCATCAATGCAGCCATACGGATAGCAGGTTTCATATAATCCGAGAACACAAAGAATGTTCCGCAAGCGGTGATCACACCACCATGGAGCATCATACCCATGCATACGCAAGCCATTGTGAGTTCGGAGACGCCGGCCTGGAAGAATGCTCCTGAAAAATCACCCTTTACAAAAGCGTGGGTCTTGTTGAGGAAGCCGTCTGTCTTGTCTGAATTTGAAAGGTCTGCAGAAGATACCACCATATTAGGAACCTGCTCCGCGAGGACGCCCAGAACTGTAGCGGACGCGTTTCTTGTAGGTGCGCCCGGCTTCTGCTGCACCTTGCTCCAGTCGATCTTCGGAGCCTTGCCGCTGAACCAGTCTGAAAGCATAGAAGCCTTCTCCGGATTTGCCTCTGCCCACTGCTTTTCCTCCGCATAACGCTCGGCAACGATAGATCCGAGTTCGGCTGCACGATTGGCATAAAGTTCCTTTACGTCGTCCCACACCTTGAACGGATCGTCGAGGTCTCCACCAAGATTAAGGACTGTATTCTTATAGGCATCGCCACCAAGCGGAGCACCGTGGGTCTTGCAAGACCTTTCATATGACTGATTGTCGGCTGTCTTCGCTCCTTTGCCCATGATACATTTACCGATAATGAGTGTTGGACGGTCATTGATGGTCTTAGCCTCATCGAGAGCCTTGCGGATCTGGTCACAGTCGTTACCGTCTATAGTCATGACATGCCAGCCCCAAGCCTTGTACTTAAGTGCAGTATCTTCGGTAGACACGTCGTCACAAGATGTAGAAAGTTGGATGTCATTCGAATCGTAGAACATCACGAGGTTGTCAAGACCCAAAGAACCTGCCACGCGACCTGCTCCCTGAGATATCTCCTCCTGAATGCCACCGTCTGAAATATATGCATATACAGTCTCCTTTGCAAAGGTCGGATTGCCGGTGCGTGCATAAAGGAATTTCGCAGCCATAGCCGCTCCTACAGCAAATACATGACCTTGTCCGAGAGGACCTGAGGTATTCTCTATGCCACGCTTCACATCACGCTCCGGATGTCCCGGTGTATGAGAGCCCCACTGGCGGAACTCCTTCAGTTCATCAATTGTGAACTTGCCTGCCAATGCGAGTTGAGAATAAAGCATCGGAGACATGTGACCCGGATCAAGGAAAAGCCTGTCACGACCTGCCCATTCAGGATTCTGAGGGTCATACTGAAGGTATTCGGAATACAGGACATTGATAAAATCCGCTCCACCCATTGCACCTCCCGGATGGCCGGATTTAGCCTTTTCCACCATTGACGCAGCCAGAACACGGATGTTGTCCGCAGCACGATTCATTAATTTTGTGTCATTCATATCGGTAAAGTGTTTAGTTGCATTTGTACATCATACAAATGTAATCATTTTTAGAATATTCTTATATGATTGCGCAAAAAAAGGATTATATTTGTGCAAATATTGCGGGTGTGGCTCAGTGGTAGAGCATTGGCTTCCCAAGCCGAGGGCCGCGGGTTCGATCCCCGTCACCCGCTCTAAAAAAGGGACTTCTCTAACGAGAGTCCCTTTTTTGAGCGGGAACCGCACTTTCTACGTTGCCCCTTCCCTAAATCTCTTCCCTCGGGGAAGGGACTTGAATACTTTTTAACAAAAGTATGGACTTCTCTAACGAGAGTCCCTTTTTTTGAGCGGGAACCGCACTTTCTACGTTGCCCCTTCCCTAAATCCCTTCCCTATTTTACTCCTTTCCAGGAGGATGGAACGGGTGCTTCGATGACAAGAGGTTCCTTCTTTACCGGGTGGACGAAAGTTATGCGACGGGCATGAAGGGAGATACCGCCATCCGGGTTGGAGCGAGGTGCCCCATATTTAAGATCGCCCTTGATGGGACATCCCATATCGGAAAGTTGACAGCGTATCTGATGATGGCGTCCAGTCATCAGTTCCACTTCAAGCAGATAATACCTTTCCGTCTTATCTATATATTTATATTTGAGCAGCGCCTTCTTGGCATCCTTTCTTGCAGCCCCTGGACGGCACATATAGGATTTGTTCTGCTTTTCATTGCGCCAGAGCATTCCTTCAAGAAGTTTCTCCTTTTCGGACGGCTCATTGCATACCAGCGCCCAATAGACCTTTGTGACATCTCCGTCCCTGAACATTGCATTGAGACGTTCCAAGGCCTTGGAAGTCTTAGCGAGGACGACGATTCCGCTTACAGGGCGGTCGAGACGATGAGGCAGTCCCATGAAGACCTGCCCGGGTTTGGCATCCCTCATCGCGATGAATGCCTTGAAGGTCTCCGTCAGCGGTTCGTCTGATGTCTTGTCACCCTGCACGATTTCCCCCACCTTCTTGTTCACAACGAGAAGATGATTGTCTTCATAAAGTATTCTGGAGGCCAGGTCGTCGTATTCGGCACCTGAAAGTATTCTGTATATCATAGCGATTTCCGGTTTCCTGCCGCAACGGTCAAATCTGCCGATGCCGGTGCAAAAGTAGCAAATATGTCAGAATCCAGACTACCTTGTCATGAAAAAACTGACAATTTGACATATATTTTCACTTCAATGCCATTGGCACATCTTTCGATAATATGTCGGCGACGTCGGGATTGAGATTGCCACGTCGCTTCGCTCCTCGCAATGACAACAGAGGACGACGCTCAACGCAATGACAACAGACGATGTTCAACGCGACGACAGAGGACGACGTTCAACGCAATGACAACAGACGATGTTCAACGCGACGACAGAGGATGACGTTCAACGCAATGACAGCGGATGATGTTCGTCGCGACGGAGGAAAGGACATGGGAGCATGACATTTCCGGTGTCATCCTGAGGAGGAACAAAGTGACGACGTGAGGATCTCCTCACTATGACGAAAAATTAGAATATAAATTTTTAAAAAATAAAGAATTATGGGAAAAATCATTGGAATTGACCTCGGAACCACCAACTCATGCGTGGCAGTGATGGAAGGTAATGAACCTTCAGTAATCATCAACAACGAGGGACAGAGAACAACCCCTTCAATTGTTGCATTCACAGAAGGAGGCGAAAGAAAGATCGGTAACCCTGCAAAGCGTCAGGCTATCACCAATCCTCACAAGACCATCTTCTCCATCAAGAGATTCATGGGTGAGAAATACAGCCAGGTAACCGGAGACATCGCACGCGTTCCTTACAAGGTAGTGAAAGGCGACAACGACACTCCAAGAGTGGATATCGACGGACGTCTTTACTCACCACAGGAGATTTCAGCAATGATCCTCCAGAAGATGAAGAAGACCGCTGAGGAATATCTCGGACAGGAAGTTACAGAGGCTGTCATCACTGTACCTGCATACTTCTCAGACTCACAGCGTCAGGCTACAAAGGAGGCCGGTCAGATCGCAGGTCTTGATGTAAAGCGTATCATCAACGAGCCTACAGCCGCTGCACTCGCATACGGTCTCGACAAGCAGAACAAGGATATGAAGATCGCTGTATATGACCTTGGTGGCGGTACATTCGATATTTCCATCATGGATCTCGGAGACGGCGTATTCGAAGTACTTTCTACAAATGGTGACACTCACCTCGGCGGTGATGACTTCGACCAGGTGATCATCGACTGGCTCGCTGCAGAGTTTGCATCAGAGAACGGTGGAATCGACCTCAAGAAGGACCCTATGGCACTTCAGAGACTCAAGGAGGCTGCAGAGAAGGCAAAGATCGAACTCTCAAGCCAGACTTCAACCGAGATCAACCTTCCTTACATCATGCCTGTTGACGGTATGCCTAAGCACCTTGTAAAGACACTTACAAGAGCGAAATTCGAGCAACTTGCAGACAGCCTCATCCAGAAGACCATCGAGCCATGCCGCAAGGCGCTCCAGGACGCAGGAATAAGCGCATCTGAGATCAGCGAGGTTCTTCTCGTGGGTGGTTCTACACGTATTCCTGCAATCCAGGCTGTAGTAGAGAAGTTCTTCGGCAAGGCTCCTAACAAGAGCGTAAACCCTGACGAGGTCGTGGCAATGGGTGCTGCTATCCAGGGTGGTGTGCTTGCAGGAGATGTAAAGGACGTGCTTCTTCTCGACGTGACTCCGCTTTCACTCGGTATCGAGACTCTCGGAGGCGTGATGACGAAACTTATCGAGGCAAACACTACAATCCCTACAAAGAAGTCACAGGTGTTCTCAACAGCCGCTGACAACCAGCCTGCAGTGGACGTTCACGTTCTCCAGGGAGAAAGACCTATGGCCAAGGACAACAAACTTATCGGAAACTTCATCCTCGACGGTATCGCACCGGCACCAAGAGGTGTACCTCAGATCGAGGTGACATTCGATATCGATGCAAACGGTATCCTTAATGTTTCCGCAAAGGACAAGGCCACAGGCAAGGAGCAGAACATCCGAATCGAGGCTTCATCAGGACTGTCTGATGCAGAAATCCAGAGGATGAGGGACGAGGCTAAGGCTAACGAGGCTGCCGACAATGCTGAGAAGGAGCGTATAGACAAGATCAACAATGCTGACGGAATGTGCTTCCAGACAGAGAAGAACCTCAAGGAGTACGGTGACAAGATTCCTGCAGAGAAGAAGACTGCTATCGAGAACGCAATGAACTCCCTCAAGGAGGCTGTAAAGGCTCAGAACATCGCTGACATCGACAAATACAACGCTGAACTCGAGGCTGCATGGCATGCTGCATCAGAGGATATGGCAAAGGCCGCACAGGCAGGTCCTCAGCCAGGCGCTCAGCAGGGTCCGTTCAACGGTGGCCAGGCCGGTCCTCAGGGTGCTGACGACCAGGGCGTAGACGAGCAGTAGCATACAAAAGAGGGTGACTAAAAGTCTTATGACTGATTAGTCACCCTCTTTGTTATAAAACTCATTTGCTTGATTCTTCAGAGATGAGTTTTTCCTTCAATGAGTCGATGTCTTCAACAACTTCCCAGGTCTTATTATGTATGTACAGACCTACAGGGAGGTGATTGTTGTCTTTGTCTGACAAAGCAATTATATAACTGTCGCTGGTACTGCTTCCATTGTTCAGTGATGCAATCCGTTCAATTGAAGAACGCCAGATACGCTCGGCATTTTTATCCAGATCTTCTAGGGTCACTGCTCTGACCTGGGTTCCGTCTGCCAATGCTTTGTAATCGCTGCTGCTGCCTTGCAAAGTCGCTTCCATCTGTGTCCATCCGGATCCTCCGTCCACGACTCCTGAGGTATAGAAACAGTATGGTGTATAACTGGCGAAATATCGATATACCTGTGGCAAAGTATAGTTGGTGGTATTGAAATTGTGTGATGTCAGCCTTTTATAATGGTCTCCACATTCCTTGTGTCTGATATCTTCATCCTCGATGGTGGCTCGCGCCAGTTCGTGGTATGTCTTAAAGTCGGTCGCAACATCGATATACACAGGT
>SUYY01000013.1 GCA_015060205.1 Bacteroidales bacterium | reverse complement strand
CGAGAAGTTCCTTTGGTGTAGAGAAACGCTGTCCACCTGGGTAGCCAGTGTAACGTACATACACCTTGTCAGTCATCTTCTTACCAGTGAGTCTGATCTTGTCCGCGTTGACGATGATGACATTGTCACCACAATCCATGTGCGGAGTGAAAGAAGGCTTATTCTTACCACGAAGAATAAGAGCAACTCTGGCAGCAAGACGTCCGAGCACGAGGTCAGTCGCATCGATCACAACCCACTCCTTCTTGATATCGCCTGCCTTGAGGGATACCGTTTTGTAGATCTGTGTGTCCATCTTGTACTGTTTAAATGGTTAATACTTAATAAATTCTATGCGATCCTATACCACATAGGGGGCGCAAAGGTAGTAAAAATTTTCGGTTTGGCAAAACTATTTTGGGAAATAGCCGCTAACCGGATCAACCATCCCCATAGTTGTCCGCGTGGACCGATATAAAAAATCTGTCCACGAAAACCTGAGTTTTCATGGACAGACTGTCATTTTTTATGCTCTCATCCACAAAAACGCCTCTTTTCGTGGATTCCGGACACTTAGAATGTAACCCTCAGTCCGATCTGGCATCTCCAGCGTGACGGGAGGTCCTCGATACCGAGTTTGGCGTCGACGAACTTATAAGTCGGAACCTTGTATTTACCGTCATCCTTCACACCTTCCACGTTAAGTACCTGCTTGTACTGGTGCAATGAAGATGAATAATCATCCACAAGTCCCCACTCAGGATTCAGGAGATTACCTATATTGAGGAAGTCGACCATGAACTGCAGTTTGCGGCCGGTCTTCCTGTCATAATAGAAGTCCTGCGCCAAATGAAGGTCGAAGCGGTGCTCGAACGGAGATATGCCTCCGAATCTTTCGGTGAACTGTCCTCTACGGCTGCTCAGATACTTGTCATTTGAAATATACTGTTCGAAAGCCTCTGCCTGTGCAGCGTGCTCCGCCTCATCACCGGCCCATGACATCCTGCCGAGTTCATCCTCGGTCGGAACATAGAGGAGGAATCCGCCTGCTCCGCCGCAGTTGTTCACATCGATCGGGTCGAAGGTCATGTATGAGAACCTGTTTCCGCTCTGACCGTGATATACCAGAGACACATGTGTCTTCATCCTGGCATACATAGGAGAGACATATGACACCATTCCCATCACCTTGTGAGGCTTGTCGAAATATGAATATGACAATTCTGGAACTGTCACGTCAGTCGCCACATAAGCCTGATGATTTCCCAGAGCGACAGAACCCAGACCGTCATTCACTGCATATGAATGGCCGAAGGTATATGAAGCCATGAGGTCAAGGCCGAAGTCGAAACTCTTGTTGATCTGACCGCTCAAAGAGTATGAATATCCGAGATTTGTGTTCTGCAGTGCAATGACATTCTGATAGTCGGACAGTTTCCAGTCATAATACGAAAGGACGCTTGAAGAGTTCTTCTCTGCCGCAGATGCATCCACCATAGCCACACCTGTCGAGGTCGAGCGGGTAAGGTTTATATTATTGAATACAACGTTGTTGAACGACTTCGAATATACCGCATCAAATATAAAATTCCAGCCCGCACCGAAATCATGCTCGAAGCCGATGTTTGCGCGGAATGTCTGAGGATATTTGAAATTCCTGTTCAATGTATTCACGGTAGTAGCGGCAACACCGGATACGATTCCCTTATCGATGATGTCCGCATACGGATTGCTGGTGAGAGGAATATCTGTAGGATTCTTCACATATACCGACTTTGTCTCCACGCCTGTATTGTTATATGCGTTTGCAAGCCATACGAACGGTACACGGCCGGTGAATATGCCGGCTCCTCCGCGAAGCAGTGTCCTGTGGGACTCGTCAACGAACCAGCGGAATCCGACTCTTGGAGAAACAAGCACGGTCGGTGCAGGGACTGTTCCCACATATTCTCCGGTGATCTTTGCAAGTTCAGTCGCGTTGTATCCCTCGTTTGCGGTAGGCTTGTTGAACATTACAGGAATATCCGCCCTGATACCGTAGGTCAGCATGAAATTCCTGTTCGGGGTCCACTCATCCTGCAGATACAGACCGAATCTTGCCGCATATGTCTTTGCCGACCATCTTGAATCGGTCACACCCTTCACTGTTGGGTCTGCATAGGCATATTGGAACTTGCTTATCTTGTTGGCATAGAAATCTGCGAGAGACTTGAACTCATATCCTCCGAACGCGTTCTGAAGAAAGAGGTTATTGAAGATATAGATGTCATTATGAGTACCCACGGTAATCTGATGGTTGCCTGCAAATATCGACACATTGTCAGATATATTATAGGTATCCGTATTGACAGCATTCGCACCGGAACTCTTTTCTGTTCCGATATACACGTCACTCATTCCGCTGAATCCCCTGATTCTCACAGATGCACCGTTATATGCCACATCCCTGTGGTCCCTCACGATTACGGCACTTGCTCTGAACTCGTTGGTCACCATGTCGGATATCCTTGAATTGAGTTCGACTACTGCGATATTATTGACGGTAGAGAGTTTATGACCGGAATTTGCGAAATAATACATGGACTGGTTTGCCTTGTATCTGTCTGCATTGGAGTTCATATACTGATATCTGACCATCAGTTTGTTGTTCTTGTTGATGTTCCAGTCGATGCGGGCAAGCGCATTCACAGAACCCGACACGATCTGTTTCAGAGCGATGTTCTCGCTGAAGCCTGTAACTCCCTTAGCATAGTTTGCCTTATAATGTTCTATGACTTTCTTAGCCTCTTCAGCAGTAAAATCTTCTCCATATGTTCCGTTGACAGGAGAGTATACGTTAGGAGTGGACTGTCTGTCATATTCAGCGCTCACGAACACAAAGAGTTTGTCCTTTATGATAGGGGCACCGAATGTAACTCCATAGACCTGGCTTGTCTGGTTCTGGTATCTTGTCCTTTCCTTCACGTCCTTACCCGGAGTGACTCCGATGAAGTCCTGGTTGTTGAAATATGCATATGCAGATCCCTTTATCTCATTGGTACCGGACTTGGTCACGGCGTTGATTGCACCTCCGGTGAAGCCGGACTGACGCACGTCGAACGGAGCGATCGCCACCTGAACCTCTTCCACTGCATCCATAGTCACAGGGTTCGCACCGGTCATACCGCCGTTTGTACCTGAAGGATTAAGTCCGAAAGAGTCATTGGCCTCGGCACCGTCGATCATGAAATTGTTGTATCTGTTGTTGGTACCTGTAAAGGTAAGACCCTTGCCCACCTGGCTCACAAGAGGTGAATATCTGACGATGTCATATATGCTTCGGTCGATGGTAGGCACATTTTCCAACACACCTTGTCCGTAGTTGGACCCTGCTCCGGTGAGGTTTGAAGTAAACGATGATTCCGCAGTCAGGACAGCGGCGTCAAGACTCTGAGATGCCTTGAGGACAGCATCTATGATTGTAGGCTCTCCCAGTTTGAGAGTCACTCCGTCATACTGCATTGTTCCCATTCCGAGGAATGAAATCTCCACCTTGTACGGACCTCCTGTACGCATACCGTTGATGTTGAAACGGCCTTTCTCGTTTGCTATAGCATAATATTGCGTTCCGGATGGAGTGTGCACGGCAACAACCGCGGCACCTGCCAGCGGCTCATCATTCACATCCGAAACATATCCGGAAATGGAAGATGTGGTCACCTGAGCAAAAGCGGATGCTGCGAAAAGCATCGCCAAAACGATGGTTAAAAATCCCTTAATTGTCTGTTTCATAGGGCATTATACTTGTTTATAATAAAAATAGACCTGCAAAGGTAAGACATTTTGCTGACTTGCGGGAATTTTTGCACCTCATTTTTTGCATATGCGATTTTTTGACTATCTTTGCAGCCTGAAAAGGAAAGCGCGTCATGCGCGATGAAATGTGGAGAGATTTGGCTGCTTGCAACCACGTAAAAAAATGCTAAAATGTTGACTGTCGGGTCATCTGCCATGGTGACCGCCGCTCATCAATATTTCGCATTTTGGCTGCTCCACATCTGTGGGGCTTTTTTTGTAGGATTGCCGGTCAAGCCGGCAATGACTAAAGGAAAGGCAATGATGTCATCCCGACCTGATGAGATATAGATGTCATCCCCGACCTGATCGGGGATCTAAAAGGAAAAGCAATGATGTCATCCCTGACCTGATCGGGGATCTAAAGGAAAGGCAATGATGTCATCCCAGACCTGATGGGATCTAGATGTCATCCCCGACCTGATCGGGGATCTAAACGAAGATAAATTTAAAAATTACAGATATGAACTATTTATTTACATCAGAGTCAGTGTCCGAGGGACACCCTGACAAGGTTTCGGACCAGATTTCCGATGCGATTCTCGACGAGTTCCTGCGTCAGGACCCGGAAGCGAAGGTTGCCTGCGAGACATTCTGCAGCACAGGTCTCGTAGTTGTGGGCGGAGAAGTCCGCTCTGAGGATGCATATGTAGATATCCCGAAGACCGTACGCCGCGTGATCAACAAGATCGGCTACAACAAGGCCGAGTATATGTTCGACGGAAACTCATGCGGTATCCTCTCGGCTCTTCACGAGCAGAGTGTGGACATCAACCGCGGTGTCGTGGGAGAAGATGCCGACGCACAGGGAGCCGGCGACCAGGGTATGATGTTCGGATATGCATGCTGCGATACTGCTGAATACATGCCGCTTCCGCTCGCACTTTCACATCAGGCTCTCCTTATGCTTGCCAAGATCCGCAAGACAAAACCGGAACTCATGCCATATCTTCGTCCTGACTCGAAGTCCCAGTTCACAATCGAATATGACGGAGAAACCAACAAGCCTCTTCGTGTACATACAATCGTGATTTCCACCCAGCATGACGAGTTTACCTCGGAGTCTCTCGGCAACATGACCTATGCCGACGGTTGCGCACAGTTCGGTCAGGCACGTGTGGACGAGGCCATGCAGAAGAAGATCCGTGAAGATGTCCAGAACATCCTTCTTCCTATGCTCATCGAGACTCTCCCTGCTGAGACTGCCGCCCTCTTCAAGGGTGACTATATCCTTCACGTAAACCCTACCGGCAAATTCGTCATCGGAGGACCTCACGGAGACACAGGTCTTACAGGACGTAAGATCATCGTGGACACCTACGGCGGCAAGGGAGCACACGGCGGTGGTGCATTCTCAGGTAAGGACCCTTCAAAGGTGGACCGTTCTGCAGCATATGCAGCACGATATATCGCCAAGAACATGGTGGCAGCAGGCGTTGCCCGTGAGATGCTCGTGCAGTTGTCCTATGCAATCGGTGTCGCAAGACCAGTGAGCATATATGTCAACACATACGGCACCGCATCCAACGGACTTTCAGATGCTGCGATCGCAGAGAAGATCAACACCCTTTTCGACCTTCGTCCGGCAAAGATCATCGAGAAGTTCGGTCTCAAGAAGCCGATATATGAACCGACTGCATCATATGGCCATGTCGGCCGCACTCCATACAAGGAATCGGTAACCATGATGCGCGGCGGAGTCAAGACCACAGAATACGTCCAGTTCTTCGGCTGGGAACTTCTTGATTCCGTAGATATGATCAAGGAAGCGTTCGGCCTGTAATACCACCGGTCCGGCCTTTCAAAACCACAAACCGTTGACAATCAATAACTTAAGCAAACAAAGGTGCGTCAAATGGCGCACCTTTGTTTGCTTAATCACTTAAGTATCAAACCTTTACATTTCAGGCAGACAAAAAACAACTGCGTAACCGAAGACCTACATACGCTCCATTTCGCGGCGAAGGTCTTTTTCCTTGATGGAGGCACGTTTGTCGTATTCTTTCTTACCGCGGGCCAGGGCGATGAGAAGTTTGGCGTAACCGTTATCGGCTATGTATAGTTTGACTCCGACGATGGTGAGTCCCTTTTCCTTGACTGCACGTTGGAGTTTGTTCAATTCCTTGCGGCTCAGAAGCAGTTTGCGGTCGCGGCGCGGGTCATGTTTTCCCCAACTTCCCCACCAATATTCCGCGATATGCATGTTCTTGACGTAGAGTTCATTACTGTTGAAATAGCAGAATGTGTCCACGAGCGAAGCCTTGCCGGCACGGATGGACTTTATCTCTGTGCCGGTAAGCACAATACCCGCCTGGAAGGTCTCGATGAATTCATAGTCGAACGAAGCCCTTCTGTTCTTTATCTCTACACTGCTTTTTGCTTTCGGCATAACCTTTAATTTTATTACATATTGCGAACATGATGTCCGTTCCGTATTTCTGTCCACAAAAATGGGGCTTTTCATGGACAAGAGCACATAAAAATGCTTTCTGTCCACAGATTGGGCAGTTTTCATGGACAGATCGGAAAGACATGAATGCAAAGATACTGCTTTTTCGTAAATTGCAGACTCTCGTCACAAAATACTATATTTGCATGTTATATTCCTGACAAGATGGCAAAAAAGACATTCACTCCAATACCTCCGATGGCAGAACTTCCTCCTGCTGAAGAAATAGACGTGCAGGAGATTCTGGACAGATATATCCGAGGAGAAATCGACCTGATATGTGTCCTGGGACCGACGGCCTCGGGAAAGACACGATATGCAGTCCGACTTGCACGGCAGATAAATGCACTGCAGGCGGTCAGCGGAGAAGGCAAGGCCGGAGCAGAAATCATCTCGGCAGATTCGCGTCAGGTGTATCGTGGAATGGACATAGGTACCGGCAAGGACCTTGGTGAATATGAGGAAATCCCATATCATCTGACGGATATCGCCGAAGCGGGAGAGAAATACAATATATTCGAGTATCAGAGGGACTTCGAAAAGGTCTACAGGGATATCCGCCGGCGTGGAGGAGTCCCTATCCTTTGCGGAGGTTCAGGACTATATATCGAAGCCGCAACCAGGGGATATTCACTGCCTGAAGTCCCAGCAGATCCCGCACTCAGGGAAGAACTGGAAAAGGAGACCGACGAGGAACTGATAAAGAGGCTCGCAGCCCTGAAGCCTCTCCACAACACCACCGATTACGATACCCGCAAACGCCTTATCAGGGCACTTGAGATCGCGATATATGAAGCGGAGCATCCTGTGGAACGCACATCATATCTGCCGAAAAACACATATTATATAGGTACACTTGTGAGCCGCGAGGAAAGGAACGCAAAGATCGACCGCCGCCTGGACGCCCGCCTTGAGGAAGGAATGGTGGAGGAGATCCGTGGTCTGATTGACGGGACCCATCCGGCACTTGCTCCGGAACACAGGCCCATACCGGCTGAAGACCTTATATATTACGGACTTGAATATAAATTCGTAACCCAATACATAATTGGAGAACTGTCCTTTGAGCAGATGCGCACTCAACTTGCCACTGCAATCCACCAGTTTGCAAAGAGGCAGATGACGTGGTTCAGAGGTATGGAGCGCAAGGGCATCAGAATACACTGGACAAAGCCTCAACAGGAGACGTACTGCCGGAGCACTGATGTAGTTTCGGTGAAAAAATGATATTACGCACAAAACACACGGTTTTGGCAGAAATAATGTAAATTTGCAGGTTGCAAAAATATTGAATATGCATAAGATATATAGATTGATATTCACGGTCTCACTGGTCTTGACAACTGCAGGAGCCGTCTCGGCGCAGTCGCGCGACTTCAAACTTGGACAATGGACGGAAATCCACAATTCCATTGTCAAGGAACTGAGCCGTTCGTACGTGGACACACTTCCTACAGACAAGATGATGCGTGCAGGGGTAAATGCAATGCTCGAGCAACTCGACCCATACACCGTATATATTCCGGAAGAGGAGAACGAGGACCTTCAGATGATGCTTTCCAAGACATACGGAGGCATCGGTGCCATCATCCACAAGGTGAAGGAGGAGAATGTGATCATCAACGAACCATATTCCGGTTCGCCGGCCCATAAGAACGGGCTGCAGTGCGGAGACGAAATCCTCGAGATCGACGGTGTGCCGACCAAGGGTCTCGAGACAAAGGAAAGCAGCGACAGGATGAAGGGCAAGCCGGGGACCACTGTCGTCTTCAAGGTGAAGAAGGTACGTAGCGGAGACACTCTCGACGTGCCTATAGTACGCGAACGTATACATTTTCCGGATATAGAATATGCCGGAATGCTGGATGACACTACAGGATATATCCTTCAGAGCGGATTTACCGAAGGTGTGGCCCAGCAACTCAAGGATAAAGTCATCAGTCTCAAGGGCAAAGGCATGAAGCGTCTGGTGCTCGACCTGCGCGGCAACGGCGGCGGACTTATGAGCGAGGCTGTGAACATAATATCCCTTTTCGTCCCTAAGGGTAGTCTGGCGGTGTCTTCGAAGGGAAAGACTGCCGGATCGAGCCATGAATATTACACCCAGACCGAGCCTATAGACCTCGACACTCCTATAATTGTGATGATAGACGGCGGTTCAGCCTCTGCATCTGAAATCGTGTCAGGAGGTCTTCAGGACCTGAAGCGCGCAACGATTGTGGGAAAGACAAGTTACGGAAAGGGTCTCGTTCAGTCCATAAGACCGCTTCCATATAACGGTCAGATGAAGGTCACGACGGCAAAATATTATACTCCGAGCGGACGATGCGTGCAGGGCGTGGGAGTAAAGCCGGATGTGGAGATTGATGTGCCTTCATACAGCAGACTTGTATACTCGCTTGTTCTCGGAGGTGTGATAGACCAGTATGTGCTTCACTTTGCACGCAATCACGACAGTATAGCGGAAGTGGATGAGTATCATTTCTCGGACGAAGATTTCGAGGATTTCATCAGTTTTGCCAAGACTCAGGACTTCGACTACAGGAGCAGTGCCAAGGCAACATTCGACAAGATGAAGGAAGAACTTGAAGAGGACGGACTGACAGAGGTTATGTCGGATGAACTGGCGGCATTGGAAAAGGCTCTGGAGATGGATAAGGAAAGATTCATCCGTCTGAAAAAAGACGAGATTGTACCTTTCATCGAGGAGGAGATAGTCACAAGATACTGGTTTCAGGAGGCTGGCGTGAAGATCCGTCTCAGATATGACAGGCAGTTGGCCCAGGCCTTGGAACAGGTCTCGACTGCAAAATAGTAAAGACGTATGATTGTATTATTTGATCTCGACGGAGTAATCGTAGACACAGAAACCCAATACACACTCCATTGGAACGTATTGGGAGAAAAATATCTCGGACAGAAAAATTTCGGCATCACCATAAAGGGACAGACCCTTGTTCAGATTCTGGACCAGTATGTTGACGACCCCGCCCTGGGAGAGTTTCTGGAAAAGGAAGTGGACCGTATTGAAGATGAGATGAACTACGACTATATACCGGGAGCATTCGAGTTCATGAAAACGGTGAAGGACGCCGGCATACCGTCTGCCATAGTCACCAGTTCCAACAAAAAGAAGATGGAGAAACTCTTTGCGTGCCACCCTGAAATACGTGAGATGGTGGACCTGATTCTGACAAGCGAGTATTTCTCCAAGTCAAAACCGGATCCGGAATGTTTCCTCAAAGGAATGGAAATGTTGGGAGGCACTCCACAGACAACCGTCGTGTTCGAGGATTCCCTCCATGGTCTGGCAGCAGGCAGAGGCTCCGGAGCACATGTGGTGGGCCTCGCGACGACCAACAGCAGAGAGGTGATAACGCCCCTCTGCGACATGGTGATTGACAATTTTCAAGGTATTACCCTTGAGGCTCTGACTGAGGGCCTCGGAATGTAGCGAGTGAATTTAAAGTGAACAACCCTATAGAAATGAAGAAGATAACAACCGGATTTGCCATCGTCGCAGCACTCTTGTGCACATCCTGCATCAGGGAAAATTTCTCTGATTCCGGCAAGATGGCAGAAACAAGCAAACTTGTAGGAAACCCTTTCGGGGAAAAGGAGGATGGCAACCTGCTCATAAGGCTTACAGCAGAAGCCGCAAAGGATATGGCTGAAGGAACATTTGCTTATGACGAGGTGTTCGACGGACTTGGAGAGGTCTGCGTGGAACCATTGTTCCCAGGCTCATCGGAAAATGACGGACACAACCTCCACAAATGGTACGCTCTTTCATTCGACTCTTCCGTTTCCGTCGAGACTGCAGCAGAAATCGTTTCCGGCAATGAGGAAATCGAAGCGGTGCAATATAACTCGATACTGAAATCCACACACAATAATGAATCTTTTGAATATCAAGCGGTTCCATCCACAAGAAGTTCTGCCTCGGACCTTCCGTTCGATGATCTTCTTTTGAAAGACCAGTGGGACCTGATCAATGACGGAACTGTCGTGGAAGGCGCAGTCGCAGGTGCCGACGTGGGAGTCAAGGATGCATGGAGACTTACTGCGGGCGACCCTCGGGTTGTCGTGGCCATACTCGATCAGGGAGTGGCAATCAACCACCCGGACCTCAAGGATGCCCTGTGGATCAATGAGGCGGAAGTCAACGGAACTGACGGAAAGGACGACGACGGCAACGGTTATATCGATGATAAGAACGGATATAATTTCGCATATGACAAGGGCAGACCTTCTGTCGGTCCGAAAAGCGACCACGGAACTCATATAGCGGGAACCATTGCGGCAACCAACAATAACGGCTACGGAGTAAGTTCAATCGCAGGCGGAAGCGGAAAAGGCGACGGTGTACGGGTAATGACCTGCCAGACATTCAAGGAGGACGGTCAGTCGACATCCGGATGGATTGCCAAGGCCTTTTACTACGCAGCAAAAAACGGCGCCTGCATCGCCCAGTGCTCATATGGATACAGCGAGATGGAAGGTATGTCCTCCTATGAAATATCCGAATGGATGAGAGAATCCGCAGAATATGAGGCACTTCAGTTCTTCCTCAACCCTGAAAATGCCAACTGCGAGGCACTTGAAAGCAATATTGCCGTATATTCCGCAGGCAATTTCAACAAACCGGCATCCCTCTATCCGGGAGCATTCCGGGAGTGTATATCCGTTACAGCCTTCGGTCCGGACTTTCTCCCTGGAGGATATTCAAATTACGGTGCAGGCTGCGATATTTCAGCACCGGGCGGTGATATCGTGGAAAATGTTCCGGATGCACCTTGCATGATTCTGTCTACAAGCGTGAAGGATATGGGACAACCCTCTTTCACATATAAATACGGAACATCGATGGCATGTCCTCATGTGAGCGGAGTCGTAGCCCTTGGAGCATCATATGCCCTGAAGATAGGTAAGAAGTTCAGCAGGGAGGACTTCACCTCACGTCTGCTTGCCTCGGCCAATGATATGGACGGTTATCTCACTGAAAGCACCAACAAACTGTGGGTCAACACATATTTCGACAACACCAAGGAAGGTTATGTGACAGAATACAAGAGCACTGACGTCTTTGTCAAGAAAGGCAAGATGGGAACGGGAGCCGTGGATGCATGGAAATTCCTGATGGCATTGGAAGGCACTCCGACCTACCTGACAGTCCCGGGCAAGTCACTTGTTGTCGAGACCGGTCCTGGCGCTTATACTTTGGAAATCGACCAGGAAAGCAAAGAGTCCCTAGGCATCACAGGCACTCCTGCAATATCTGACGGAAAGATCGTCCTCACATGCTCCAAGGTGGGTGCGGGCAAAATACGCTTGAAGGGGTCAGTCGGAAAGGACGAGTCAGGGGTAATTCCTGAACTTGATTTCTACAAGGAAATATCAATCGTTTCAAGACCTTCTGTCGCTCAGAACGGTGGATGGCTGTAGGCGTCTCTGCTCACTCGACATGAAATAAAAAACTCTACATGAGACAGGCGTAAACCATTAATGAACTGAATATGAAAAGGATAATATATATCGCAATATTGGCGCTGACCGCATTGGCCGGATGTAAAAAGGATGAGGCTCCGTCACTGTCCAAGAAGATATGCGGAGAGTGGAGAGGAAGTGAAATTTCTGCAGATGCGGGAATATATATCAGTTTTGCCTCTGACGGAACATTTGAACTCTATCAGAAACTATCGGACGAGGGATTTGAACTCAGAAGGGGCACATGGACACTTCAAGGTGACATCCTTTCGGGAAAATATAATGACGACGAGCCATGGGCAGCATCCTATAAGGTAACCGTAGCGGACAAAATGCTGACTCTGGTCTCACAGAACGAAAGTGCAGAGACCAATGTCTATCAGAAATGCGAGATTCCGGAATATATCAAGGAAAGCAGCACGGTGGTTGTGAAATCGTATTGCAACGGATTATAGAAGAAGGGTACGGAGTTAACTCTCCGGGCCGAGGCAAAAATGCAAATCACTGATTACTAATGATATATGTAATTAAAGGTGCGTCATTTAGCGCACCTTTAATTGTATAAATCATTAACACACAGACTGTTACCGTTTAGAATCATTTCTCATACTGAACTCGCAGCCGCAGTAGAGTTGGTTGTAGAAGTCGTATTGGCGGATTATTTCAAGGCGACGTTCCTGGAGACCGCCTTTGCGCCAGTTCTGGTTCCACCAGATCACTGCGTTCTCTGATGGAACCGTATCTACCCCTAACCTGCAGGCCCATTCGCCGGCTTCGTTTATCTGGTCGAGGGATTTCCAGCGGGATGAGGCAAGAGTGGTGGTGATGACACGTATTCCTCGTTGACGGGCATATTGAGCAGTACGTAAAAGCCTGAGTTTAAAACATTTGAGACATCTTCCACCTCTTTCCGGTTCACATTCCAGACCCTTCATCTGAGCGAGCCAGTTTTCATGGTCATAGTCTGCATCCACTATTTCCAGCCCGAGCGACTGCGCGTATCGCGTACATTCGTTCTTTCGGATTTCATATTCTTCCTGAGGATAGATGTTGGGATTGCAGTAGTATATGACAGGAGTGATGCCACTGTGCATCATTGCCTCGATGATTGCACTGGAACATGGGGCACAGCATGTGTGGAGAAGAACTGTCGTCTCCCCCATCGGTGCCTGTATTTCCAGTTTCTTTTTCATTTTTCAGCCGTCTGACGGGTTACAAATATACGCCAAATTATGTAACTTTGTGCTCTCATTCATGCCAATATGGAAAAGACACCCTCCAAACATCATGGCCTTCTTGCATTAAGTCCGCTGCTGGTTTTCCTTTGCGTATATCTTGTGTCATCCCTCGTGACCCATGATTTCTACAGGATTCCTGTGTCGTCTGCATTCCTCATCGCATCGATATATGCCATGGCGATAAGCCGTGGGAGGACTCTGGAAGAGAAGGTCACTGTCTTTTCCAAAGGAGCCGGAGACAGGAATGTGATGCTGATGATATGGATATTCGTGATGGCAGGTGCATTTGCAGCGACGGCAAAAGAGATCGGCGCGATTGAAGCCACTGTCAATGTTGCGATGAAGATCCTACCCGGGAAACTCCTGTACGCAGGTCTGTTCCTTGCTTCATGTTTCATATCCATGTCAATAGGAACGAGTGTCGGTACGATCGTGGCCCTTGTCCCGATAGCGGCTGGAATTGCCGAAGAGATGGCATCGGGTGGAGCGACAGGATTTACCGCGAGCACACCTTTCATAACCGCAATCATTGTCGGAGGATCCTTCTTTGGAGACAACCTGTCCTTCATTTCAGACACCACCATAGCGGCAACCCGCACTCAGGAATGCTCTATGACTGACAAATTCAAGGTAAACCTGAAGATTGCAGGTCCCGCAGCAATCATAGTCACCATCCTATATATGATTCTGGGAGCATCGGTCGATCTCATCCCTCAAAGCAGTCCGGTCGAGTGGATTCTGCTGATTCCATATGTACTGGTGATTGTCCTGGCCTTGTCCGGAGTCAACGTGATCGCAGTCCTGGCAATCGGCATTGCGGTCAACGGCATTCTCGGACTTGCAGGAGGAGGCTTGGAATGGAGCGGGTTTCTTGAGGCAGTAGGAAACGGCATAAGCGGAATGGGTGACCTTATCATAGTCACGCTTCTTGCAGGCGGAATGCTGGAACTGATAAGGGTCAACGGAGGTCTCGACTATATTGTCTCGCTCATGACAAGGCGTATCAGGGGTAAGCGTGGAGCCGAATTTTCCATTGCCGCTCTGGTGTCGCTTGCAAATCTCTGCACAGCCAACAACACCATCGCAATCATTACAGTTGGTCGTATTGCACGTGATATATCTCAGAAATTCGGAATAGATCCCCGCAAAAGCGCCAGCCTTCTGGACACATTCTCCTGCCTGATTCAAGGCATAATTCCTTACGGGGCACAGATGCTCATGGCAGCAGGTCTTGCAGGAATATCATCAATATCCATCATAGGATATCTCTACTATCCCGTAATACTGGGCCTTTGCGCTATCGTGGCGATTGCTCTGAGACTGCCGAGAAAATACTCCTAGTCCTGATTCCCTTTGAAAAGCGAGCGGCAGAGAGCCGGAACATCTGCGACCTTTATGATTTCTATCGAGTCGGCCTTCTGACCTTCGAGGCCCTCCAGACTGCTGTATGACGAGACATATATCTTCCGGAATCCAAGGCGGGCCGCCTCTATAATACGACGGTCAGTCTGAGCCACCGGGCGTATTTCTCCGCTGAGACCCACCTCACCGGCAAAGCATATGTCGGAAGATATTGCAAAATCAAAATTAGACGAAAGCACTGCGCTTACAACAGCCAGGTCGCAGGCCGGGTCATTGACCTTCAGACCGCCCGCCATATTCAAGAAGACATCCTTGACTCCCAGTCTGAAGCCGGCACGTTTTTCAAGTACGGCCAGAAGCATGTTCAGACGGCGGACATCGAAACCCGTGGCACTGCGCTGAGGCGTACCGTATGCCGCAGAACTGACAAGCGACTGCACCTCGATAAGGAATGGTCTTGTACCGTCGAGCATTGCACTGACAGCGACTCCGCTCAAACCTTCCTCATGCATAGGTATGAGCATTTCAGACGGATTGCTCACCTCCCTGAGTCCCTTGCCTGTCATCTCGAAGACCGCAAGTTCGGATGTGGAGCCGAAACGGTTCTTTATGCTGCGCAGGAGTCTGTACGTGCCTCTGTTGTCGCCCTCGAACTGAAGGACGACGTCGACTATATGTTCGAGAATCTTAGGTCCGGCGATACTGCCCTCCTTGGTGATATGACCGATGAGTATCACAGGTACTCCTGTCTCCTTTGCAAAACGGAGAAGCATGGCAGCGGTCTCCTTGATCTGAGTGACCGATCCGGGAGAAGACTCCACATTCTGGGAAAACATAGTCTGTACAGAGTCCACCACCATCAGGTCCGGCATCATCTTCCGAGCCTCTGCGATGATGTTTTCCATAAGGGTCTCGCTATATATCATGCATCCCGAATCGTCTCCTCCGATACGGGCAGCACGAAGTTTCACCTGCTTTGCACTCTCCTCGCCAGTCACATACAATGTCTTGAGTTCAGGACAGTTGAGCGGAATCTGGAGAGAGAGGGTCGACTTGCCGATACCAGGCTCACCGCCTATAAGGACCAGAGAACCTTCCACCATACCGCCTCCGAGAATACGGTCCACTTCCGCATTATTGAGGGATATCCTCTGCTCATGCGTAGAATCTATATCTCTGAGTGACACTGGTTTACCTGATGCTCCCGGTACCATTTCCGCAGCATGCTGACTTTGCCTCTTTCCGGTTGCCACAGTCTCCTCCACCATGGTATTCCATTCTCCGCAGGCCGGGCATCTGCCCATCCATTTCGTGCTCTCGTTTCCACACTCCTTGCAGAACCAAACACTTTTTGTCTTTGCCATATCCTCGTTTTTGCTGCAAACTCAAGTTTCGCAAGTTATAAGTTGAAGGTACTTCCGCGCTTGCGAAAGCCCATTTGCAAATATATAAAAAAAAGGATACCGCTCCATTATGGACGATATCCTACATATCCTTTTTGCAACCAATTACTCTGCTACTGCAGTGCTGTCGCAAGAAGTGCAGAGAGAGTCGCAGCATGCTTCTGCACAGTCAGTGCATTCTTCACATGCGCAGCATGGAGCCTCTTCAGCAGCGTTTTCAGAATTGTTGCAGCATGCGCATGAAGCAGCAGCGAACATAGCGGCAGCGATTGCCATTGACATAAATACCTTCTTCATAATTCGTTTTATATTAAGGGTTAAACATTTTGGTTCCCGCAAACTTAGATATTTAATCGGAAAAATCAAAGACAAATGAGGTGATTCTTTTCAAATAGATCCGCCTTAACGGTCAAGTTCAAAAACCTCCATCGAATGGATCCGTCCCTGATCGATATGGAATCTCAAGGCTGTCCTGACCACATGGAACCCCTGTATGCCGGCAGCACCCGGATTGATCACAAGCATATTCCTTTTCGTATCTCTGACAACTTTCAGTATATGGGAGTGGCCACAAACGAATATATCCGGACGATATTCATCAATCAATGCACGCGCTCTTGGATCATATCTTCCGGGATAGCCTCCGATATGGGTCATCAGGACCTTCATCCCTTCGCACTCGAAAAAGCGGTGAAGAGGGTGTATGAAGCGCAGTTCATGATTGTCACAATTGCCCGCCACACCCACAAGGGGCTTGAACGAAGCGATCTGCTCCGCGAGTTCCATTCCTCCTCCAAAATCTCCCGCATGCCATATCTGGTCCACCGGCTCCAGAAATTCGCGGAACCGGTCGTCAAAAATGCCGTGGGTGTCTGATATGAGTCCGATATACATATGAGGGAACCTCCTGCTTCTTGATTATGATATTTCCACAAAATTACGTTATTTTTGCGTGCAAATTGCTCATCAGATGGAACTTTTCTTTTCGCGAGACATAGAGGGCGGCCTGTGCCGTCTGGACCATGACGAATCAGGTCACTGCATAAAGGTACTTAGGCACAGATGCGGGGACGAGATTTCAGTCATTGACGGATGTGGCACAATGCATCGCTGCAGAATCACCTCAGACAGCCACAAGGGAGTGGAGTCCGTGGTACTGGAATCCTTTGAAAACTGGGGAGGACATCCTTACACTCTGCACCTTGCCGTATGTCCGACAAAGAACAACGACAGGTACGAATGGTTTGCGGAGAAAGCCTGTGAGATCGGATTCGACATGCTTTCGCCTGTAATCGGAGAGCATTCGGAAAGACGGGTCCTGAAGACTGCAAGAATAGAGAAGATACTGGTGAGTGCTGCAAAACAGTCCCTGAAGGCAGCGGTTCCGGTGGTAAACGAGCCGGTAAGCGTCAAGGAGTTCATTCTGAATCTGTCAGACGCAGTTCCTGTGGAAGGAGAGGGACCTCTGAAGGTCATCGCATATTGTTTTGATGACGAGAACATCCCGCGCAGAAGCATAAAAGAAGTTCTCGACTCATACCAGGGCAACGAAGTGATTGTGATGATCGGACCGGAGGGCGATTTCTCACAGGAGGAGGCCACGCTTGCAGTTCAGAACGGATTCGTTCCCGTTCATCTGGGAGCATCACGCCTGCGTACAGAAACTGCAGCCATCACTGCTGCCGCCGCCGTATATTTCAGCAAATCGAAACTTTAACTGATTGACAATCAGAATATTACACAATCGAAGGTGCGTCAAATGGCGCACCTTTATTTGCTTAACATATTGATTCACAATTAGTTGCTATTCCAGGGGGACAACAGAAACATGATTACAACACACTGTAATGCCCTTTTTGAAAAACATAAAAAAAAGAAAAAAAATAAATTTCTTTTTCTTATGCTCAAGTCGGTCGACATGACTTAGATTTGTTTAAAAAACACTATGAAAGAAAATAAGGCACGGAGATTCAGACACGAGGCAGTAAACCATGTCTATCAACGCACCCGGAATCATTTCAACATTTTCTATGATCTTTCTGACTATCTTGTCTATTTCACGGTCTTCTGCACTTGCTCACGAAAATATGACATAGATGTCTACTCACTGTGTCTGATGATAGACCACATACATTGTCTGGTACGTGCATCATCCAAAGAATGCCTGAGTAATTTCATTTCAAATGTGACTTCTGTTTTTGTCAAGGAATATAATCACAGTATCGGAAGAAAAGGTCCGCTATTCGAAAAACGGTTCGGCAGCGCTCCCAAAGCAGACAGGAAGAAACTGGTGAGCGCCATAATATATCTTGGGAACAATCCGGTCGAAAAAAGGTTATGTACGAGAGCGGAACAGTACAGGTGGAATTTTCTGGCATATATGGATTCCCCGGCACCTTTTTCAGAACCTCTCGTGAAGTACAAGGCTTCCCCTGCACTTCGAAATGCCATGAAGGAAGTGGACCGGTGCAGTGGCAGGGGTCTCCATCTGAATTACTCGCAACTCCGGCGTATGATGTACCCTCTCTCGGCTATCGAGAAGAATCAGTTGACAGACCACATCATAACGTCCTACAATATCATCGACTATGACGGACTGCTCCAGTATTTCGAGTCCTATCAGCAGTTGCTCATATCGGTTCACTCTACAACCGGCACCGAATATGACATCAAGGAAACAATTGACAAATCATATGACAATGTATATAGGGAGATGATAAAGGTCATAAGAGAATATACCGGTCTATCTGTAAGAGAAGTCATCATGTGCGACACTGACAGGAAACTGGAATTTGTAAAATCATTAAGGAGCAGAACAAAAGCATCTATCGGACAAATTGCGAAATTTCTTCATCTGCATATGGAATGATTGACGCCGCCCGAAATCACAACTCGCTGACTATCTGCATATTAAACAATCAAAGGTGCGTAAAATGGCGCACCTTTAATTATACAAAAGATTGAAAACCAGCAACTTAGCGATTTGTCGCCTCTATAATGTTACGGGCGAGAGTGTTGGCGCACACGAAGTCATGGAGTTCCTGACAGGAAGGCTGCAGTATGGTGTTCTTGTCCCCTTGCCAAAGCATCTGTCCTTTATGGATGAATCCTATCCTGTCTCCTATTTCGAGGATGGAATTCATGTCATGGGTGTTGACTACGGTGGTCATGTTGAATTCCTTTGTCAGATCGCTTATCAGACGGTCGATCAGAATGGAGGTGTACGGGTCCAGACCGGAATTAGGCTCGTCGCAGAACAGATATGACGGGTTCAGGGCGATGGCTCTTGCTATTCCCACCCTCTTCTGCATGCCGCCGCTAAGTTCGTTGGGATATTTGTCATCCGAGCCTATGACATTTACCTTCTCGAGGCAATACTGCGCTCTTTCCCTGCGCTCTGCCTCCGACCAGTCTGTAAAGAACTCCATCGGAAACATCACATTCTCGATCACAGTAGCGAAATCGAAGAGGGCACTGCCCTGGAAAAGGATGCCGATATTCTTTCTGAGCGACATCTTTGCCTTGTAGTCCATCTGTGACATCTTCATATCACCGTATGATATGTCTCCGGAATCCGGTTCCATCAGACCGATAAGGTTCTTCAGAAGAACGGTCTTGCCGGAACCGCTGGCACCGATTATCATATTGCATTTGCCGGGTTCATATGTCACGGATATGTCCTTGAGGACCTGTACTCCGTCGAAACTCTTGCTTATGTTCTCTACCTTGATCATGGTTTAATACAACATTAACTGGGTGACAATAAGGTCTGCAAGGAGAATGAGTATGCTGGTCACAACGATGGCCTGAGTGCTGGAACGGCCCACTCCGAGCGACCCTCCTTTTGCATAATAGCCCTTGAATGCCGCGATCGAAGATATCATGAAGCAGAAGAGCGACATCTTGAAGCAACTGTAGAATATATAGAAACCGTTGTAGAAGGCCTTGATTCCGGTAATATAGGACGGAGGCGGAATGATGTGGGTCGCTTCCACCACTATCCATCCTCCGACCAGACCGAGGGCCAGGCTCAGAAGCATAAGAAGCGGACTCAAGAGAGTTGAAGCCACCACCTTGGGAAGCACGAGGAAACCAGCGGAATTGACTCCCATCATCTCCATGGCATCGATCTGCTCGGTGATACGCATGCTTCCGATCTCCGAGGATATGTTGGAACCCATCTTTCCGGCGAGAATCAATGCTACCATGGTAGAACAGAATTCCAGAGTAAGGCTCTCCCTTACCATATAGCCTATGTACATCTTGTCTATGATGGGGTTCTCGAGATTTGAGGCAGTCTGGATGACCAGTACACCTCCGATGAAAACCGATATGACTCCTACCAGAAGGACTGAGGAGAGTATCAGTTTATCAGACTCGATTATGAGTTGCCGCCAGAATATCCGCCATTTCTCCGGCTTTCTGAAGACCATCTTCATGAACATGAGATATTCTCCGACAGAAATCAATGTGTTCTTTATCATTCCCGAATGTTTTGTCAGCGCGAAGATAAAACATAAAAAAAAGAAAAAAGCATAAGAAAAAGAAAAAATCCGACATGGGCACGAATGAAGTCTTGGATTTGAGCATCCGAGGATGGAACTTTACCGGAAAGAAACAACACCTGTCATGCTTATAAACATTCATTGCGCGAAATGCATCGGCATAGAAGCGGTGCCGGTCACAGTGGAGGTGGACATCGCCTCCGGTCTTGGGATACATCTTGTGGGGCTTGCCGATGCTGCGGTCAAGGAAAGTCTTCTGAGGACGATAACCGCCCTGCAATCGCTCGGTTTCAGGATTCCCGGCAAGAAGATAGTCATAAATCTGGCACCGGCCGACATGCACAAGAAGGGAAGCGGCTACGATGTACCTATCGCCCTCGGAATAATCCGCGCATCCGGACAGAAGAGACTTCCCCTTCTGGAACAGTTCATCATAATGGGCGAACTGGGGCTTGACGGATCGGTAAGGGAAATTCCGGGAGCACTCCCCATTGCCGAACTCGCATCCAAGACGGGACTGAGGGGATGCATATTGCCGGCACAGTCCGCCCGTGAGGCACTGGAATACAGAGGTACCGAGATATATGGAGTGGAGACCCTTGTGGATGTGATGAGGATTCTGGATGGGGAAGAAAACTGTGATGGGCTGAGAATCAGGAATATATACCCCAAAAATGACGGGATGCAGACCGGTGGGAGTCACGCAGAAGAAAGGTCTGACATGTCACAGACAATGGACCTGGCTGAAATAATGGGTCAGGATGCCGCCAAGCGGGGAATAGAGATCGCCGCAGCAGGAAATCACAACGTACTTCTCATCGGTCCTCCGGGTTCGGGAAAGAGTTCTCTTGCAAAGGCCATTGCGGGAATATTACCTCCGATGAGCCTTGAGGAGTCCCTGCAGACCAGCAAGATATATTCAGTGGCAGGAAAAGGAAAAGGCCTGGGAGGACTGATGAAGACAAGACCGTTCAGGTCACCCCACTACAGCGCTTCGGTTGCTGCCCTCATCGGAGGTGGTTCGGACAATATACTCCCAGGCGAGATATCGCTTGCCCATAACGGTATTCTTATGATTGACGAGTTCTGCGAAGCACCGAAAAAGGTTCTGGAAGTTCTTCGAGCGCCGATGGAGGACAGGAAGGTCACCATATCCCGCCTTAAATCAAAGATAGAATATCCCGCTGACTTCATGCTGGTCGCAGCCACCAACCCTTGTCCTTGCGGATATTATGGAGAGGGCGACCGCTGCACATGTACGCCTTCACGAAGAATCGCATATCTGTCGAAGTTGTCAGGACCGATAATGGACCGTATCGACATACAGTTGTGGATGTCACCGGTAGATCCCAAAAAACTTGTGGAAAGGCGTGCGGCAGAATCGAGCGCAGAGGTGGCGGCCAGAGTTGTCAGGGCAAGGGAAATCCAGCGCAAGAGGTTCGAAGGAGAGGAGGGAGGTGTGTTCTGCAATTCGGGAATGAACAACAGGCAGATAGAGAAATACTGTCCCCTGAGTCCTTCCTGCAAGGCCATACTGGAGCGTATAATTGAAAGGATGGGGCTTTCCGCACGCGCATGTTACCGTATGATCAAACTTGCAAGAACTATCGCCGACCTGGCCGGATGCACGGATATAGAACCCCGTCATCTGTCCGAAGCGGCAGGCTACAGATTCCTGGATAAACAGAATATTTTCGACTAAGCGAAGAAAAGCATATATTTGCAGTCATGAAACAGGAAGTCACAATCAGGGATATAGCGGATCTGGAAAGAGCGGCACGGGAATTTCTCGAAAAGATCGGGGAAAGCACCCTTGTCGCATTCTTTGCCCCGATGGGTTCGGGCAAGACTACATTCACAACGGCGATATGCAAGGTTCTGGGGGTTACAGACCCTGTTGGATCGCCTACGTTCGCCATTGTCAACGAATACATGAGGGCAGATGGTGATCCTATGTATCACTTCGACTTCTACCGTATAAACCGCCTGTCCGAAGCAGTGGATACAGGACTTTATGACTATCTCGACAGTGGTTGTCTGTGTATCATGGAATGGCCGGAGAATATTGAGGAACTTCTGCCTGAAGAGACATTGAAGGTATATTTCACTATCAATCCGGACCAGTCAAGAACACTCCGCTGGGAGGTCCCTGCCAGATAGCACGTCCTCAGACCATAGAAGCGGAGATCACGGAAACTCAGCGGTCAGTATGCTGAGATTGAGGATATATATCCGTTTACATTCAAGGTATCCACACGGGAGTCCTTCCATAGCAAAGGCTTCCCTCCATCTGAAGAAGAAAGTCCTACATGCAGGATTCCGTTCACCATCGAAACGGACTCTGCTCCCATGCAGAAATATCCTTCAGGCATGGGATATTGCTCGCCGTCACGATATATCACCCCTGGGACTCCGGGCCTTCCCGAGTTGGCAGTACAGCATATTCCGTCATCGAGAATCTTCAGGGAAGATATCGCCAGACCGTTGTCAAATGTCTTGACAATTCTGCCGTCCATCTTCAATATCGAAGTAAACACAAGTGTTCCCATACGGCATATGATCTCGACACACGTTTCCTCATTATCATGGTGCAGCAATGCGGATATGGCCACCGCTCCTTTGAGCAACGGGAGCGCAGTCATCCGATCACCTTCGAACAATACGGGAGTTCCGACACCGGTAAGAGTTGCGAGATATATGACACTGTCTTCGGTACAGATGGCATCCCAGACCCGGACCACATCATCACGGACTGCTATCTGAGTGACTTTTCCTCCCTTTGCTGCATAGTATCGTGCAATACTGCCGGAAGAAGAACTTATCATATCGTAAAACGCAAAAGAAACACTGTCGCCGACTTCTCTGAGCGGTCCGAGTACTGTGCCGGTACGGCGTACTATCACCTCTTCACCATTCCTTCTTAACGAAAACCCTTCGCCGTCTCTGTTCTGCCCCAATGTGTAGACATCATCCCCGATCACAGACAGTCCGCACAAGGACTCACGACCCGGATAGCGGAAAATGGATTGACCGTCCTTCTTAATGACGGTTTCGGAATCCGTGGAGTAATCAGTATAAAGATGTCCCTTGACAATCCGGTGCATATCGGGATCTGAACCGGTCTCGTATGCATTACCGACCGGTACCTTCATGACGGGAATGCCGTCCGCATACACGACAAGTGAACATTTTACGGTTTCCTTGGCCGGATCCGCCTTCCAGTCATAACCATGCTGATAGTCCAATGCTGTCACATAACAGACCTGCGTAAGCCCTCCGTCCGTCCCTTCTTCCAAAGGACCTCCCCAAACATTTCCAGATACGGTTCCTGATGATGCATCTCCTCCGATCTGAGTCAATCCGCATGAGACGCACACGAAAACGGTAAAAATCAATAGTCTCGATTCCATGTCCTGTTTTTTCGACAAAGTAACGCACCGCCCCGGGTTCGAAAAAATTTTTCACCACATATACGGAGGCTTCGTCACATTTTTCTTTTTCTTATGTCCGAGGAATTTTAATGTTCACAAAATGGTTAACAATAAAAAAGTAAGATTCAGAAAAAAGCATAAGAAAAAGAAAAAAATCACGTACCAGCAACACCTCTTGTTGCGATTCAAAATCCCGCTACATATATTTACCGGACAAAGCGACGAAAAATGTTAACAGATTTGTAAATTTTATATTAATAATTAACTTTGCACAAAGAATGAAAGTAATTTATGGTAAGTTGTATCTGAGGGAGTTGCATTTGGCAGGCAAAACGTCCGAAAAGAAACGAAGATTTCAGCCCGATATAATCAAGAGATACAGAAAGGTAGTCAATATTATGATTGCTGTAAAGGACATCAACAGTCTTGCTAAAATCAATTCCTTAAGATACGAGAAACTTATAGGAGACAAACAAGGTCTGTCTTCACTAAGAGTTTCGGATAAATACCGGATAGAATTTGAAGAAATAAATGCAGATGGCGAAATATGCGCCTCGATGTGCAGATTGACAGAATTATCCAACCATTATAAATAAAAACTGACATGATAGAAATACCCGGCATTGATCCGACGATGATTGCCAACAATCTGAAACCCGACCGGATGACCCATCCCGGGGAGATAATCCTGGATGAGATCGAATATCTGAAGATATCCCAGAAGGCATTTGCTGAAAGAATCGGAGTATCGCGCTCTCTGGTTAATCAGGTGCTGAAGGGCAAGAGGGCGGTAACGACGGAATTTGCCCTTCTCACGGAAGCGGCAATAGACCTTCCTGCGGACATGCTGCTCAGAATGCAGGAAAGATACGACAGATGGAAGGTAGAGCAGGAACCATCCTTCATGGAAAGACTTAAGAAAGTAAGAAAGTTTGCGGCTGCCCTGTAGCAGAGGCCAGATATTTCAGCGACTTCGAGACGAAGTGGTCACTTCATGTAATGGCAAAGGGGCATTTCACGTATATGGTGAAGTGTCACTTGCCGTATATGGCAAAGAGGCTATTTCCTGTATATGGCAAAGAGTGCAGAACCGGAGCCTGACATCGAAGCATATATGGCACCACTTTCATAGAGCGAGCGCTTGATGGCCGCCAGTTCGGGATGCTTTTCGAAAACGGTTGTCTCAAAATCGTTTACAAGAATGCCGTCCCATTCCTCCACAGGCCTTGAAAGGGCATCTCTGAGCGGAACCTGAGGTATCTGCGGCACAATGCCTCCGTACGCTTCTGCCGTAGAGACAGCGATGCCGGATGGAGTTATGACCTGAAGGTCGTATGGACTCTCATGCCCGGAAAGTGACGAAGGGTCCGCAGACCAGTCAATGCAATCCAGGTCGTATTCAGTCAGGACCTCACCTCTACCCTGTCCTATCATCGGACGGTTATATATGAAGAATGCACAGTCGGACCCGAGTGCCGAAGCATATGAGGCCAACTGTTCCCGGGACAGGCCGAGTGAAAACATCTCATTGAGCATCTTCAGGGTAAAGGCCGCATCGGAAGACCCTCCGCCAAGTCCGGCACCCACCGGAGATGTCTTTTCCAGAAATATCTTTACAGGAGGAAGGTCGAAATCTGCAGAAAGAAGCATATAGGCCTTGGCACAGAGATCCTTCAGAGGATCCCAGTCCACACCTTCCTCACGTGCGATGGTAATCATCAGTTTACCGTCGTCAGAAATCCCCTGCACGATTTTCGGAGAGATTCTCTCATGAGACTCGACTCCAAATACCCCCTCCGGCTTCAGACTCCCCTGGGACATGGGAACCTTGCTGTCATATTTTGCGAACAATGCTGCGGAAGTGCGGCTATAATCATCACCGGCAATTATTTCAAGGGTATCATGAATCCGGAAATATGGAACGAACAGGGTTTCAAGGTCGTGAAAGCCGTCCTCCCTTCTGCGGAGGATGTTCAGACCCAGGTTTATCTTGACGTTTGGAGTTGTTATCATATCAAATGGTCATGTTTCCGCCGACATCAGTTCGACTTCACTACTTTTCTGATTGCATCCTCTACCTGAGAGATCACACCTTCGCGTTCTGCCTCCGGAACATTCTCCAGAACAGGTGCAACGAAAGATATCATCTGAAGGACCTTCGCATCTTCCAGAGTGATGCCACGGGAACGCATATAGAACTGTTCTTCCTCATTGAGACGACCGATTGTGGCTCCGTGAGAGCATTTTACATCATCCGCATATATCTCCAACTGAGGTTTTGTGTCCACCTTGGCTGAATCGGAAAGAAGAATGTTGTGATTTTCCTGATATGCCTCTGTCCTCTGGGCATCCTGAGCGACGATGATCTTGCCATAGAAATCCACTCTGGACGAGCCTCCGGCAATACCTTTGAACAACTGACGGGAATTGCAGTGAGGAACATCATGATGCATATCGACCGCTATCCTGACCTTCTCATCAGACCCGCAGACATATGCACCGTATACATTCGCTTCCGCTCCTTCTCCTTTCAAAGCAATATCCAGTTTCACATCACACGATACTCCGGGCATGATAATCACGACAACATCTACCCGCGAGTCCTTTTCCACAACGATCTTCTGCAGACGACCATGCATCATATCTTCTGCAGACAGTCCTTCGGAACAGCAGGCACCAAGACCATTACATAGAACTATTACCTTTTCCATAGCCCTTACAGATTATCGTAACCCTTCTGCTCGATCTCCGCCACAAGTTCCTTTCCGGCAGTCTTGACAATCCTGCCGTCCTTGAGCACGTGTACCACATCCGGAACTATGTAATCAAGAAGCCTCTGGTAATGGGTTATGACTATGGCTGCCTTTTCGGGGGTATGGAGGGCATTCACTCCATTTGCCACAATCCTCAACGCATCCACATCGAGTCCGCTGTCAGTTTCGTCAAGGATGGCGAGGGTCGGGTCTAGCATAGCCATCTGGAATATCTCATTACGCTTCTTCTCACCACCGGAGAATCCGACATTGACTTCTCTCTTTGCAAATTCCGGCTTCATCTGCACGAAGGCCATCTTTTCACGCATTAGTTTGAGGAAGTCACCGGCCTTGAGCGGCTCGAGTCCCTTTCCGGTACGATGGGCGTTGACAGCAGTCTTCATGAAGTTGGTAATGGTGACACCCGGAATCTCTACAGGATACTGGAAAGACAGGAATATGCCTGCCCAAGCCCTCTCTTCCGGGCTCATGGACAGAAGGTCCTGGCCAAGAAACTCCACAGAACCGGCAGTAACCGTGAATTGAGGCTTGCCGGCAAGCACTGCCGACAGAGTACTCTTTCCTGCTCCGTTAGGTCCCATGACAGCATGTATCTCACCCTTACGGATTGTCAGGTCCACTCCTTTCAGAATCTCCTTATCCTCAACAGAAGCCCTGAGGCCCTCAATTTTCAGTAATATATCGTTTGCCATAATGCATTTGTTTTATCTTTCAAACCGATGTGACGGTCTTCATCAATTATCCGACACAATCCTTTGTGTCTGTCTATTCGTTGTTTCATATGCCATTGTGACAGCCTTATCGGCAAAAACGTCACAAATGGCCACCGCTACGGAATCATGAGTTCTTCCTGTACAGCCTGTACCATGTAAAGAGCGACCATATGCCGTTGACAAGGTAAAGACAACTCACTATCGGCATGAACACGAGACCGGCCTTAAGGTAAAGCGTCAGATTGGCTATATTAACAAAAAGCCACGCTATCCAGCAGTCCCATTTCTTCAAGGCCGACAATGTCTGTGCGGTAAGGATCAGAACAGTGACGCAGCAGTCCAGATACGGAAGCGGGTTGGCCGGGAAATATCCCACGAACCACCTCGTGCCCATCATCGACATCAACTTGCCCCAGACCAAAGCAAGAGCAAGCACAAGAACCACCACCAGTCCTCTCTGCGGCCATGTCAACATCGACACCCTCAGATCGCCCGAACCGGTCTCCTCCCCCTTCTTCGGATGACTCCACCTGTACTGGCCCATTATGTTTATGCCCAGGGAAATCGGCTGCAGAATAAGGTTGGCATACAGATTCTTCTGCCAGAACATGAAGAACAGCAATGCGGTGTACAAATATCCCACATAGAAATTATACTTGCTGTTGCGTCCGGCAAGGAAGACTGTGGTCAGGCCGAAGACGGCTGACAGAAGGTCTATCAGCAGCACCGGCTTTCCGCCAAGTTCAAAGAGTATGGTGTTTATAAATTCCATTTACATTTCATTTTACAGATCCTGACGTCACTTCGTTCCTCAGGATGACAGGGGGACGATGTTCCTCTGGATGATAGGAGGCAATGTTCCTCAGGATGACAGGGGGGGTCGACGTTCCTCTGGATGACAAAGGACTGAACGGGGCAGATGTTAACCGACAGATCCCTCCAACGACACCTGCAGAAGTTTCTGCGCCTCCACCGCAAATTCCATCGGAAGTTTCGACAGCACTTCGCGGGCATATCCGTTGACTATCAGTCCTACCGCCTCCTCCGGTCCTATACCCCTCTGGTTGCAGTAGAACAACTGTTCCTCGCTTATCTTCGAGGTAGTCGCCTCATGCTCCACCACAGCGGACTTGTTTGCATTCTCGATATACGGGAACGTATGCGCTCCGCACCGGTCTCCGATCAGAAGACTGTCACACTGGGAGAAGTTGCGCGCATTGTCGGCTCCCGGCAGCATCTTGACCAGTCCGCGATAACTGTTCTGACTCCGGCCTGCAGATATTCCCTTGCTGACGATCTTGCTTCTGGTGTTTCGTCCTATGTGTATCATCTTCGTTCCTGTGTCCGCCTGCTGAAGGTTATTGGTCACAGCCACCGAGTAGAACTCCGACGAGGAATTGTCGCCCTTGAGGATGGTGGAAGGATATTTCCATGTTATGGCAGAACCCGTCTCCACCTGAGTCCACGACAGATGACTTCCGGAACCTTTGCAGATTCCTCTCTTCGTCACGAAGTTGAATATACCTCCGCGTCCCTCGGCATCTCCGGGATACCAGTTCTGGACTGTGGAATATTTGACCTCTGCATCCTGCTCCACCACAATCTCCACCACAGCGGCATGTAACTGATTCTCGTCTCTCATCGGAGCGGTACATCCCTCCATATAACTTACATACGAACCTTCGTCTGCAACTATGAGAGTCCTTTCGAACTGACCTGTTCCCGCTGCGTTTATGCGGAAATAACTCGACAGTTCCATCGGGCAGCGCACTCCCTTCGGAATATACACGAACGAGCCGTCGCTGAACACCGCCGAGTTGAGGGCAGCATAGAAATTATCACCTACAGGCACTACAGAGGCGAGATACCTGCGCACCAGATCCGGATGTTCCCTTACCGCTTCCGAGAACGAGCAGAATATGATTCCCTTTTCTGCAAGTGCTGCACGGAATGTCGTGGTCACGGAAACCGAGTCGAAGACTGCATCGACTGCCACGCCTGCCAGCGCGGCCCTTTCGTGAAGAGGAATGCCGAGTTTATCGAAGGTCTTCTCAAGTTCAGGGTCTATTTCCTTCGGTCTGTCCTCATCCTTCTTCGGTGCTGCATAATATATTATATCCTGAAAATCAATCTCAGGAATATCCAGATGCGCCCAGGTCGGCAGCGTCATCTTCTGCCAACGACGGAACGCCTCAAGACGGAACTCGAGCATCCACTCCGGTTCCTCCTTCTTCGCCGATATCAGGCGTATTATATCCTCATTCAGGCCCTTGGGAATAAATTCCTGCTCGACATCCGTGACGAAGCCGTGCTCATATTCCTTGTCCTTCAAGGAGTCCAGTATTTCTTTATCTTTACTCATAAAAAGTGCTATCCTTGCAAGCATCAATCCAACCTGCAAAGATAGCACTTTTATTTTATATGTCCGACGATCAGTGGATCGCCACTGTAAGCATTGCCATAACGATAGACACCATGCTCATGAGTTTGATCAGAATATTGAGCGATGGTCCTGACGTATCCTTGAACGGGTCACCCACTGTGTCACCTGTAACGGTAGCCTTGTGAGCCTCTGAGTTCTTTCCACCGAGGTTTCCTTCCTCAACATACTTCTTTGCATTGTCCCATGCTCCACCTGAGTTGGACATGAAGACAGCAAGTACGAATCCGGATCCGAGACCTCCGATAAGAAGTCCCATCACACCTGCAGGACCGAGGATCAGACCCACGAGGACAGGAACTATGATGGCGATGAGAGACGGAAGAAGCATCTCTCTCTGAGCGCCCTTTGTAGAAATCTCCACGCAACGCGCATAGTCAGGAGTAGCCTCACGGGTAAGTATACCCTTGATCTCGCGGAACTGACGGCGGACCTCAGTCACCATGCTCTGAGCGGCACGGCCCACTGCATTCATTGTAAGTCCGCAGAAGAGGAACGACATCATCGCACCGATGAATACGCCGACCAGAACGACAGGATTCATAAGGTCGACATGATAATGAGACATCACATCAGGAATTGTAGCCTGAGCGGCATCTATCATCTCGCCCGAAACTGAAACGATCTGTTTTCCAAGATGTGTAAGACCGATCTTGATTTCCTCGATATATGAAGCGAGGAGCGCAAGTCCTGTGAGGGCTGCAGATCCGATTGCAAATCCCTTTCCTGTTGCTGCAGTCGTATTTCCGAGGGCATCAAGGACGTCTGTGCGCTTGCGTACTTCAGGATCAAGTTCACTCATCTGTGCATTACCTCCGGCATTGTCGGCGATAGGGCCGTATGCGTCAGTTGCAAGAGTGATTCCGAGGGTCGAAAGCATTCCGACAGCCGCGATACCGATTCCGTAGAGACCTGTAGAAAGACTCTGAGCGGAGAACGAAAGGTCAAATCCGTTAGCGCAGAGATAAGCGAGAAGGATCGCCACTGCGATGGTGATCACTGGAATTGCTGTGGAGAGCATACCGAGACCGACACCCGAGATGATCACTGTTGCAGGACCTGTCTGAGCCGACTCCGCAAGTTTCTGGGTAGGCTTATAAGAATGAGAAGTATAGTATTCTGTAGCCTGACCGATGATCACACCTGCAAGAAGACCTACAACCACAGAGAGTGAATATCCCCACCAGTTCTCCATTCCGAGAAGATACATTATGCCGAATGTAACGACTGCGATGAGGGCTGAACTGAGGTTTGTGCCACGTCCGAGAGACTTGAGCAACTGGTCCATTCCTGCACCTTCCTTTGTACGGACAACATATATTCCGAGGATGGACAGGGCAACGCCGATTGCAGCGATTGTCATAGGAGCGAGAATAGCCTTCATCTGTGCATCAACGCCTACTCCCGAGAATGCCGCGGCACCGAGGGCCATCGTAGCAAGGATGGAACCGCAATATGACTCATAAAGGTCAGCACCCATACCGGCAACGTCACCCACATTGTCACCTACGTTGTCTGCGATGGTCGCAGGGTTGCGAGGGTCGTCCTCAGGGATACCTGCCTCAACCTTTCCTACCAGGTCGGCGCCGACGTCAGCGGCCTTTGTATATATACCACCGCCGACACGAGCGAAGAGGGCCTGTGTCGATGCTCCCATACCGAAGGTAAGCATTGTGGTGGTGATGAACACAAGTTTCTGGGTGCCTTCAATGTCAACGAATGCATTGAGGATGATCCACCAGATGGCGATATCGAGAAGTCCGAGTCCGACAACGGTAAGTCCCATCACGGCACCGCTTCGGAAGGCAACCTTAAGACCTGCATTCAGGGATCTCTGAGCGGCATTTGCAGTACGTGCAGAAGCATATGTCGCTGTCTTCATACCCACAAATCCTGCAAGTCCGGAGAAGAATCCTCCGGTGAGGAATGCAAACGGAACCCATGAGTTCTGTACGCCGAGGATGGCCAATAATGTAAAAAGAGCAGCGAGTACGACGAATACGATGATTACGACTTTGTACTGCTGCTTCAAATAGGCCATAGCACCTTCTCTTACAAACTGTGCGATCTGTTTCATTGTCACAGTTCCTTCGCTTTCCTTCATCATCTGACGGAAGAAAATCCATGCGAACAACAGGGCAATCACTGCTGCCGCAGGCACAAGATAGAATAGATAATTCATAATGTGTTATTAATTAGTTATAATCAGTATCTGATTGCGGATGACAAATTTATTTAAATTTTCAATAAAAACAAGGGGTGTGATTATGAATTTCAATCACACCCCCTGTCTTTACTATTAAAATATAGAATTCAATATATGAGCCAGCCTATATCCGGCATACAGCATCTGGGTTTCTATCAGAGGCATAGCCGCATTTACGAAATCCTGTTGCAGACGGTCTTCCGGATGGGCGAGTTCGAACTGCAGCAGACATCTTTCCGCACTCTCTTCAAGCCAGTCCTGAGGGGTTCCCTTTGCTATTTCCCGTATATCCTTCTTCGGCAGACGGTCAAGTTCATGGGCATAGTCGCTCACCGACCATATCCTGCAGGACTGTATTGCCAGATAATCCCATACACCATGAATGTTCGTCTTCACTCTCGGCTTTATGTACCCGCCGCCGAAATCGACCTGAAAACTATAATCCCGACCCTGATATGCCACGTGCGCAGGACAGTGAAGGTCTCCTGCAAGATGAAGAAGATATTTTATATTCACCACGACTGCAGAATCCGGAAGGTTCCTGTAATCCTTCAGGTTTTCCATCGCATAATTGATTCCATACACAGCATCGCCTTCAGGCTGAGGGACATATTTCAGGTCCTCATCCACAGTACAGGCATGCCATGGAGAGGTGAATCCGTATTCCTGAGTATGTCTGTAATCATCCATCCACTTGGCATAGTACACGATGGAATGACCGAGATAGGACTCGACCTTCTTCCTTACCGACGGCTTGAGATTCCTGTCTGCGATCTTCGCGATCGTCTCATGACCTTCACGTCCCCAGCCTGATGCCGTGACGCACACCATAAGCCCGAAGGCAAATGCTAAAACAAATCTTTTCATGTCTATAATATTTATACTACAAATATAGTCAAGAAACTGTTTTAAATTCAAATATTCCCTATATTTGTACGATTTTTAAATCTGCATGCGATGAATAAATTCACTTTACCTAAAGACGGCGGACTTATCGAGGCCGGCCTTCCTAACGGTGTCAAGCACACCTATGAAAGAATCCCTGCACATATTTTCGATGACGAGCAGATCGCCAGCGAAAGACTGGCAGAAAAGATTACTGATGCAATCAATGCAAACGGAGGCATGTTCCGCCTCGGTCTGACAACAGGTTCTTCTCCTGTCGGTCTCTACAGGGAACTCGTCAAAAGGTACAGATCCGGTGACGTATCATTCAAGAACGTTGAAATCTACAGTATCGACGAGTATTATCCGGCACCGGCAGACGGACACAGCCGCAACAGAAGGCTTTACGAAGAACTCGTTGCCAACATCGACATCAAGCCGGAGAATGTGAATATTCCGAAACTTACAGAGCATCACGACAGCGCATATGTATCTGAGTTCTGCGCTTCATACGATGCGAAGGCATCAGGTCTGGATCTGCTCGTGATGGGAGTCGGAGAAAAGGGTCAGGTAGGCTTCAATGAATGTGGAGCATCTGAGTTCAGCAGGACGAGAACAGTCCTTCTTCCATACGCATCAAGAAAAAGACAGGCAAAGAATTTTGCAGGCGACATAGAATCCACACCACACACAGCCATCGCAATGGGTATTTCCACCATGCTCAGTGCCAAGGAGATATGCCTCATCGCATGGGGAGAAGACAAAGCGAATGTGGTGAAGCAGATAAGCGAGGAACCTGCATCCGCTTCATGCCCGGCATCACTCCTTCAGAAACATGGAAAGATTTCGTTCTATGTGGAAGAAAATTCGGCAAGCAACCTCACCCGCAACGTGGCTCCGTGGCTCGTGGGTCCGTGCGATTGGACTCCTAAATTCATCCGCAAGGCAGTGGTATGGCTTTGTGAGCAGGTTCACAAGCCTATCCTCAAACTCACTCAGGGAGACTATCTCTCACACGGTCTGGGTGAACTTCTCGAACTTCACGGTCCGTACGACCAGATAAACATAAAGGTATTCAACGACTTCCAGCACACAATCTCCGGATGGCCAGGCGGAAAACCGAACGCAGACGACAGTACAAGACCGGTTCCATCGTCTCCATTCCCTAAGAAGGTGGTGATCTTCTCTCCACATCCTGACGATGACGTGATTTCGATGGGAGGTACATTCATCCGACTTGCAGAGCAGGGACACGACGTACATGTCGCATATGAAACATCCGGTAATGTGGCTGTTCATGACGACGTAGTGCTCCAGCATATGGACGCAGCACGCGAACTTGGATTCGGCGACAGGTTTGACCAGGTCAAGGAAATCATCGCATCCAAGAAACCGGGAGAACCGGAGCCAAGAGCGCTTCTCGAACTCAAGGGAGCGATCCGTCGCAGCGAGGCAAAGAGTGCAGTACGCTCATTCGGTCTGAACGACCAGACCAACTGCCACTTCCTCAATCTTCCGTTCTATGAGACAGGCGGAATCAAGAAGGGAGAGCGTACACAGGCCGATATCGACATCATCATAGAACTCCTTCAGAAGGTTCAGCCTCATCAGATATATCTTGCAGGAGACCTTGCAGACCCTCATGGAACACATCGCGTATGTACAGAGGCTGTTCTCGAGGCCATCAATCAGATGAAGGGCGAGAAATGGCTCGAGGAGTGCCATGTATGGCTCTATCGCGGAGCATGGATGGAATGGGAACTCGGAAAGGTGGATATGGCGGTTCCGCTCAGCCCTGACGAAGTGATCAAGAAGAGACACGCCATCTACCGTCACCTCTCACAGAAGGACATCGTTCCGTTCCCTGGAGAAGACCCACGCGAGTTCTGGCAGAGAGCCGAGGAAAGGACACAGAACACTGCACGCCTTTACAACGAACTCGGAATGGCAGAGTATCAGGCAATCGAAGTATTTGTAAAATTATTTTAAATAAGTACTCCCCGGTCCGTCCGGGGATCCAACCTTAAGCAAAATGAGAGTAATCATCAATGAAAACAGCGCAAAAGGCTCGGTTTGGGCAGCGCGTTACATCGTATCAAGAATCAAGGCAAAGGCTGCAGTGACAGACAAGCCTTTCGTGCTCGGTCTTCCTACCGGAGGCACACCTGTCGCTACATACCAGGAACTTATCCGCATGTACAGGAACGGTGAGGTTTCATTCAAGAACGTCATCACATTCAATATGGACGAGTATGTAGGACTCCCAGAGGAGCATCCTGAAAGTTATCACTCGTTCATGGCAAGGAACTTCTTCGACCATGTGGACGTTCCGAAGGAAAACATCAACATCCTCAACGGTAACGCTCCTGACCTCGCAGCAGAATGTGCAGCATATGAGGCAAAGATCGTAGCGGCAGGCGGCATCGACCTCTTCATGGGAGGCGTCGGAGAAGACGGTCACCTCGCATTCAACGAGCCTTTCTCATCACTTGTTTCACGCACACGAGTAAAGAGCCTTACATATGACACAATCCTCGTGAACTCACGTTTCTTCGACGGTGACATCAGCAAGGTTCCTACAACAGCCCTCACAGTAGGTGTCGGCACAGTGATGGATGCAAAGGAGGTTCTCGTCCTCGCATTCGGTCACAAGAAGGCAAACGCCCTCAAGGCTGCAATCGAAGGCGCATACTCACAGGCTTGCACACTCTCTGCCCTTCAGGCTCATCCGCACGGAATCATCGTCGCTGACGAACTCGCAGTGGGAGAACTCAAGGTGAACACCTACAGATACTTCAAGGACATCGAGAAGAACAATCTGTAAGAAGCAGACATATAAAACCGAAACCGTGGCAGATCCGATGAAGGTGTCAGCCACGGTTTTTCGATAAATAGGCGTTACGTCTCTGACGTCCTACCACAGGTCGTTCACATCAGGGAACTCACCAAGAGCATATCTGAAAAGTACCAGTCCGCTGCATTGGGAGACACTGATGGCATCCGCGTCTGCACGGACCTCCTCTGCGGTCATTCCCTTGACCTGCTGACTTCCGGAATAATGGGTATAGGTCTGTATTCCTGCCCAGACCTGAGCATCTGTCACAGAAGTGAACTCTGAGCATTTGCTTACTATCCAACCGCTGTCATATGTCCTGTTAGGAGTGGACTTGTATGCCATAGGAATGAGGATGTCGATATATTTGCCCATCGCTGCCGGATCCTGTCCGAAATAGTACATAACATCGTTCGAAGTAACCATTGCCGCAGACAGAATCACACCTTCCGGGCGGGAATCCACGGCCTCACGGAGTTGTCGGCAGAATTCATTTATTGCACCGCTTGCCGTAACCCCGTTATCGAAATTGTTGTAATTTGCGATACCCGACCCTGATCCGGAAAAACGGATATAGTCCAGATGTATTCCATCTACATCAAACTCATCTATATACCTGCCGGCCTTTTCAATGAGACGGTCAAATTCTTCCTGCTTGTAACGTCCCTGCCTGCTGCCGAGGTTCTCGATAGGATTGACCCAATTGCCATCCTCTTTGAAAACCTGCATCCATGCATGTACCTTCATGCCATGTTCCTTGGCGGCAGATATGATCTTGCAGGCCTTCTCAACATTTTCCGGAGCATCAAATGAATAATAGTTCAGCAGTATATGGTCATATCCCAACTGCTTCATCTGCTTCAAGACCTTGAAGTCATCTGCAATCCACTGGTCCATATGTGAACTCCACACCCAGATTCCGTTAGGCTTCGCATCATAATTGCCGATACGTCTTGTAGCCTGGGTTGTGATGACCCAATCGCCGCCTTTCTCAGGAATCTTCTGATATGATCCGAATCTTTCAGTCGGACCTGCAACCTTGTTGCGCGAGAACCTGTCCACTATATCCTTGTCGGCGGACATTCCGAGAACGATTTCAAAGTCCTTGTCGGAGCCGAAGCCTCTGATAAGGCTGTAGTCCGCAGTAGAAAAGACGAGCCTTTCTCCCGCAAGGATAGTCCTGTCGTCCATTATGGTAAGTTCTTCTCCCTCTGACTCCTCATCAAAGATATAGAGTCCCAGTCCGGACAAGTCGAGATCCTTCTTGGAAGAGTTATAGATTTCCACCCAGGAAGCAGTAGCCGGTTTATCCGCATTTGCTGCCACCTCTGTGATCATGAGTCCGTTGTAATTCTTTGAAGAAGTACCTTTCTCCTTATCACATCCGGCTGCCATTACAGCCAAGAGGACAATAATACATAATTTCCGCATAACAGTTCATTAACTAAAGACGCTGACTAAAGGTTGCAAGTCAGCGTCTCCAGAAATTCTTATACTGATAGATTATTTAGCCTGATTTCCTGAGTTGAAGCAGTCACCGTTCTTAAGAGGCCATGGAGTGTCACCCGCGCCTGTGCAGAGTCCTGTATCGAGACAGAATACTGCTGAAAGGATAGCAGCCTTTGCTGAGTCTCTGTAATATACGGAGAGGTAGATCTTACCATCCTTGCCTATGATAGGAGCACCGTAAGCCTTGCATCTGTCACCCTCGTTCCATGATGTGCCTGTCTCTTCTGCATAGAGATCAAGGAGTGAAATGGTCTGAACGAGTTCTGCAGTCTTTGTCTCATAGTTCGGTTTGAGGATATAATACTTGCCATAGTCATCATAGACATGTACATTTCCTGCTGCATCTACTGCAGGAGAACCACCCATCTCGACATTTGTATCATATATCCATGCCATCTGGTTTGTAGCAGGATCTACAGCATATACGCTTCCCGGTTTCTTCAAAGTCACGATAATCTCACCCTTTGCTCCGATGACAAGACCTCCCTGATCCTGTTTCTCAGTTGCGACTTCGTGGGTTGTCCAAGTAGGCTGAGTTCCGTCTGCTGCATAATATGCAAGTTCGCTTGTGGCATCAACAGGTCCCCATATGATCTTCATTCCTTTGTTGTCATTGGTACCGAACATTGCAAAGTGATCCTTGCCGTCCTTTGTAAAGCAAGCGATATTTGCATTGTTCTGCTTCATGGTATTGTCATAATACCTTGAATTATAAGTGACAAAACCATCCTCACCAGGATTATCCAGTGACGACGAACTTACTGCAAATGCACCATAATTTCCACGGAACATGACTGCGCCACCCTTTGTGATGGACATTCCGACATTAGTACCGCCTGTAGGTCCTGTAGGATTTCCATCCTTGAGCGCGCCGGAAACGAAAGAAACTCTTTCTCCTGTTGTCTTGTTGATTGCAAGTGCAGTACCTGTAGTACCGCCATTGCCTGCATAGACGCAGTCCTTGCCGACTGCTACATTAAGTCTGTTGATCTTAGGATTAGGAATGCCGTTGTTCGCAGCCCAGAACATATCTGAAGAGAATTCCCACTTAACGGATCCGTCCGCAGTGTTGAATGCGAAAATGGAACCGTTACCTGCTGTACCACCTCCAGCATAGACTACGCTTCCGTCCGCCTCAAGGGAAGGAACTGAAATCTGACCGCTCCATGGATCTGCAGATTCTGATGAAGGCACCATTTCCTTTTTCCATCCGAGATTGCCGTCCGGAAGAATCTTGTAGAGACTTGTTGTACCTGTCTCTGTCACATATACATTACCGAGGGCATCCACTGCAGGGTGAAGGGCTTCCATCTTGCCGCCCTGTGCAACGGTGTAAATCCATACTGCCTTGATTTCCTCTCTCGCAGCCTGTGTCACGACAAAGGAAGCAAGTTCCTTCTTACCTGATGTAACAGAAATTGTCGCAGTACGAGGCTTTGCTGCCTCATTTGAGTCATAAGTGAATTTAAGTACAGACTCCACAGCATCAGCCTCTGACTTCGCTGCAGGTACATATGTAAGCCATTCTCCATCCACATTCACCTCAAATTCAGGATAATCAGCCTTGACAGTGACTTCAAGGACTCCTTCGCCCTCAACCTTGTTAGGGAGTTCGAATTCACCCTCCTGAGTAAGGACTTCAAAATAATCGTAAACCGGTTCTTCCGGCTCATTGCAACTGACAAAGGCAAAAGCCAGTGCCATAACTGAATAAAGTACTTTTTTCATGTTAAAATTTATTAGTGTTATTGATTATGTCATCTTAAACCTTCCACATCCAGAAATTTATGGACGAGTTCCGCATAATCGGTCTGGATGAAATCCGTCTCTGAATTGACGAACTTCTGCAGATAGGAATAATTGCCGTTAAGCATGTCTCTGTCATGATCCAGGATATTCGTATATGTAAGGTATCCTTCCGCACGCATTTTCCTTGCAAAATCATCGGATTCCTGATCATACTTAAGCCCGTACTGGAAGAGCATTGCACCGAAGCACTGCTCATACTCTTTTGCAGACGATATGCTGCTTACATAAGGATGGATAAGAAAGTTCGGATCTATACTCTGATACTCAAGGAGTTCATCCTTCTTGGAATATATCATTACCTGATCGATCATCCCGCATTCCTTGATGAGGTCTGCAAGAGTGCCTACAGGGACATTCTTACTGTGTATATCCAGGTTGATGTACATCTTGCCTTTGCACAGTTCGAACGCCTGTTTCAGGGTAGGGACCTTGATTCCGGTCTGTACCTTGTCATTCTCCCTGTTCATGTCAAGTTCAAGAATCTGGGCATAGGTCTTGTCCGAAACCTTTCCGTTACCATTTGTCGTCCTGTCTACAGTAGCGTCGTGCATCAGAACCAGCACTCCGTCCTTCGTAGGACGAACATCCAGTTCGACCATATCCACGACTCCCGACTCGATGGCAGCCTGAATGATTTCCAGAGAGTTCTCCGGCAATCTCTCATTTATTCCCTTCTGCGTATTTGCCCTATGAGCGACTATGAACACTTTCTCGCGAGGATTGACCTTGTCCTGAGCCTCGATCGTATCATAGAACAAAGTCATCAGATCCGGCCTCGACTGCTGTCCGACATCAGCCGAACCTTCGTCATCGGGTCCATTTCCCTGCTTTTCAGTACACCCGGAGCACCCCAGTGCAAGAGCAGCAGAGAAAAGGACCCATATGAAATGTTTGAGAATCATGACGATACTACTTCTGACAGTTTGTATGACGACGGTTCTGACCTATCATCGGCCAATCTGTATTGCCCGGCGCAGTACACTCCGGAATCTGCATACATACTATAGCACCGAACTCTCTCTTCTTTGCCGCGTCATTGTTTGTAAACTGCAGATAGATCTTACCGTCATCGCCTATGACAGGAGAACTCCATACCTTTGCAGCATCAAGTTTTGCAAATGCCTCCTTATAACGGTCATCAGCAAGGAGCATTTCCTTGAGTTTCTTCTTGACCACGAGTTTGCAGTCCTTGTCTACCACATAGTAGTTTCCTGATTCGGTAGCAAAGTGGATATTGCCCGCTGCGTCAATTGCAGGAGTACATGAAACCTTCTCCTGAACCCTGTATTCCGCCACCTTCTTACCCTCTGGAGATGTAGGATTTACCAGAACGATTCCACCGTTTGACTGTCCGTTCGAGAAGTTGAGAGTTGCAACTATATAACCCTCAGATGTCACTGCAACGCTTCCGTTATCCATTGCAGGAGAATCCTCCACTCGGTAAGTAGACACTGCTTCTCCTGTTGCTGAATCCATTGCATAAACCTTCGGACCATATCCGGAAACATCGGAAACAACACCTACGATACATGTCTTACCTCCGATGGTGGCAATACCGAGAGCACCCTGGTTGTTGTTGGCCGGAGCATCAGGTTCAGCGTTCCAGACCTGCCAGTTCCACATCACGCCACTGTTGTTCGCACCATCTACGGTATTCTTTGCTACTCCGAAGAAGCCGTACTTGCCACCGCCCCAATGAAGCATTCCTTCTTTTGTTATAACGACTCCGGCACGCACACCGCCTGCAGGACCGCCACCCTTTTCATTCTGCATCCATGCAACACGGTTGCCTGTAGCCTTATCCGCAGCAATCATGGTACCTGCTGTACCGCAGTTTCCGAAGTATATGTTGCTTTCACCTATACCGCATATAGGAGAGAAGAACGATGGCGACAGCACCTGTGTCGGAGCGCACCAGAAATCAGAGAATACCCATTTCTCAGAACCGTCAGGATTCAGAGCATAAACCTTTGCAGCACCGTTTGCAGAGCCTGTACCGATATAAACAGTTCCGTCAGCATCTATCGATGGAGTTCCCTGAGTACCGGCACCCTCTACTGTGTGGTTGAACTTCTTCTCCCAAAGAAGTTTTCCGTCCTTGTCGTATTTGTAAAGGATGTTGGACTGTGTGGTTGCATATATGCTTCCGTCATCTGCAATCGCCGGAGCAGACCATGCGTTATATCCTGTAACCTTGTTTGCCCAGAGAAGATTCACGGTTCCCTGCTCCGGAACTTCTGCAGGATTGACAACGAGATTCTTTCTCTTAACGACCTTCTTACCGCTCTTGTCTACAACAGTGAGCACTGTGATATAAGAACCGTTTGCATCAAAAGTATACTTGACTTCCTGTCCTTCAAGTTTGATGTCGGAACCAAGTTCCCATGTGAAAGTATAAGGAGAAACACCACCCGCTACGGTAGCCTTGAGTTCTATTTCCTGACCCACCAGACAAGGGTTGGCAGAAATTGTAAAATCAACGGTAAGCGGACCACCGGTACCTGAGCCGGCATCCGAACCGCCTTCTTTTTCCGAGCATGCGACAGTAAATGCCAATGCTGCCATAAAGATCAATGCAAGTCTTTTCATTTTAAAATGTTTTTATATGGTTATTGATTAATATCCTTTGTTCTGCGGATAGACATCCTTGCCTACAAGGTCTATCTCATCCTGAGGTACAGGCCAGTGAAGGAGGTATTCTCCATTCTCCGGGAAGTTATTGTAAAGATCGGTACGGCCTGTTCTCTTGATGTCGAACCATCTGCGGCCCTCTCCAAAGAACTCCCTGTTGTTCTCGTCAAGAATCAGATTCTGAAATTCCTTGTCGGTCATGGATGCAGGAAGACCTACAGATGCATATCTGCTCTCCATGAAGGTCTTCATGGTGGCAAGACCGGCAGAAGCACCCTGCGCCTCGGCCTTTGTAAGGTATGCGTCCGCCAGACGGAAAAGTACTATAGGAGATGCTGATGGCTCAGGGTTCTGTATGAACTGAACCCCGTCATCGGCTCCGTTAGGGAACTTTATGACACGGTCACCGCTCTGTGTGGCAGCCTTTCTGATGTCTCCCGATCCCATGTCATCAGCATATAAAGTCGATATGAGATCATCATGTACGGCATAACTCCATGACCCGTCCGTATCGTTGAACTGTTCGAATATGCGGAGGAAACTGCTGGTACGCTTATTTGCCAACGCAAACACAACCTCCTTGCTGGAATTACCTGCCACGTACATGGACGCGAAATCCTCGCTTGTCCTGCTCATTGTAAAACCGCTTCCAATCACTTTGTCGGCATAGGTCACAGCATTCGCATTGTCTCCTGTCCAGAGATAAACCTTGGAAAGCAATGCCCAGCAGGCCTCATCAGAAGGACGATATACATTCGAAACAGGTTCGAGATATTTCTCAGCCTCGAGAAGGTCTGATATGATGAAAGACCAGACATCTTCCTCCTTTGAGATAGGCACCACCTCCATTGACGGACTTCTGAGGATAGGAACTCCTCCGAATCTCGTCACAAGGTTATAGTAGATATATGCTCTGCAGAAATATGCTGTTCCCTTGGCCTGCTTTGTGGCAGGACTGTCGGCAGTCGCGGAATTTGCAGACTTGAGCAGTTCATTGACATGCATGAGGGTGCCAAAACCTCTCTGCCATCTGTCCTTTGATGTCGAGTTCGACGGTGACATGAGAGCGTTATGGGATTCGATAAGTTTTCCTCCCGGACCTATTCCGAGATTCTCTCCGTGATAGTCTCCGTCATACCAGAACGCCACTGCAAGATTCTCCATCTTGTTCAGGACACCGTTGGTAAGTTTGCTAAGGTCCGCCTCACTTACCGCCTCTGAAGAGATGGCATGCTTCGGACGTATATCGTCCAGTTGCTTGGCACAGCCCGCAAGCAGGAGCACGCATGCTCCAAACATCAATATTCTATTCATAATCATCATCTGTTAAAATTTGAACTGTACGCCAAACATATATGACCTCATCGTAGGCTGATAACCGAAGTCGGTTCCATATTTCGCATGTGCCGGACCGGCATTCATGGAAACCTCAGGGTCATATCCTGAATATTTTGTAAATGTGAAGGCATTGTCAACTGTGAAATACACTTTCAGACCTGCCATCCTTGCGCGGTCCATCCACTTCTGCGGGAAGTTGTAACCGAGAGTGATGGTCTTCACCTTGAAATATGAAGCATCCTCAAGGAAACGGGTGGAAGTGAGGATGTTGTAGTCCCATGCGAAACCTTTGTGCGCGCCTGCCAGAAGCGGACGAGGTACTGTATTGGATGTGCCCTCGCCTCTCCAGTAGTTAAGTGCGGCATATTCGCTGACATTGAAATACGAAGTCACTTCTCCTCCGTCAATTGTCACTTTTCCTGAAGAAAGTCCGAGATGCTCGGTACCTTCCTGACCAGCACCTTTCCATGCCGAGAAGATCTTTCCTCCCACAGAGTACTGGCAGAAGATAGTCAGGTCGATTCCCTTCCATGACATGTTTGAAGTGATACCTCCGAAGAAGTCCGGTGTAGCCTTGCCGCAGATCTGGCGGTCATAGTCGTCGATCATTCCGTCAGGTTTGCCTGCAGGTCCGCTGATGTCTTCATATATCATGTCACCTGCACGTACACCTTTCTCATAAAGGGTCGCCGGCACATCTTCATCTCTCTGATAGATGCCCTTTGCCTTAAGCATATACCATGTGGATATAGGCTGGCCTACTATCAGGGCGTGCTTGTTTCCTCCATAAAGTTGAGTGTCGGCAACAACGATGATGTCTGTGCCGTCCAGAAGTTTCACAAGGCTGTTCTTACCCCATGAGAAGTTGCCGCTGAGGTCCCACTTGAACTCCCTGTCAATCACACGTCCGCCTACGGTAAGTTCGACTCCGACATTGTTGATGGAACCTATGTTGGATGTGAGTGATGTATAACCCGTAGTAGCATGTACAGGCTTGTTGTAGAGAAGGTCATCGGTGCGGGAATAGAAGGCATCGATGTTTCCGTAGAGTCTTCCGCTGAACAGTTCATAGTCCAGACCGAGATTGTACTTGGTCGACTTCTCCCACTTTATGTTCTGGGCAGACGACGAAATCGCAAATCCCGAAGCACCGTCATATGATGCTCCTGCTCCTACCAGAGACATTGCCGCCCAGTTTCCGATACCGGCCATCGAACCGGTCTGTCCTACGGAAAGACGAAGTTTGAGTTCATTCAGGACGTCGGTCTTCGGCATGAACTTCTCGTTCGAGATGATCCACGCGAGAGAACCTGCTGGGAAGAATCCGTAACGGTTGTCCTTAGGGAAGCGGCTTGAACCGTCGGCACGGAACGAAACATTGAGGATATATCTGTTGTCCCAGTTGGCGGCACCTCTGAAGAAATATGACTCAAGGGCATAGGCATTGTAGCCGATGCTGTTTGGATATATCTGTGTTCCTGAAGTTATCAGATTCAGAGACGAAGAAGGGAAGGCCTCGTTTGCATAATTGTCGGACCTCGCACCGAATGTCTCATATTCATATTTCTCGAATGAATGACCGATCATGGCTGAGTACATGAGTCTGTCCCATTCGTTGTTATATGAGAGGACATTGTCGATCAGATAACGGAAACTGTTGTCCTTCTGCTGTGTGAGTGCAGACCATCCGTCCTTGTATCCGCGGTCGGTGTTGTTCTCAGTAAGTTTCTTTATGGTCTTGTCGAAGATGCTGTAGCCGCTTATCGACGGTGTCCACTTGAGTCCCTTGACAGGAGTGACATCAAAGGATATCGTACCCTGAAGTTGTGTCTTGTTGATGTAATAGTCTTCTTCAAGAATGGCATTGAGAGGGTTGTGGCGGCATATTCCGTGAGTGGTCATGATTCGCCATGTACCGTCAGGGTTATATGGTCCGAAGAAAGGCTGTTCCTCACGCGCCGCACGGAGAACCTTGAGCGATCCGTCCTGTTCCTCCACCTTGTTGTATTTCGCGAAGGATCCTGACAGATTAAGATTGAGTTTGAGCCAGTCGGCGATCTTGTGAGAGAACTTCGCACGACCGGTATATTTCGAGAAGTCGGTCTTGATGATATAACCCTCCTGCATCTCAGCACCTGCAGAAACATAGAAAGTGGTCTTTTCGTTTCCTCCCTCGATGCTTGCTGTAGCAGAGCCTCTCTTGGCAAATTTACGGGAAATGATCGAGAGCCAGTCATATTCACCCATCTCGGCAGGAAGCGTCAGTTCCTCAAGTTCATTCATCTGGACATTGTAGTTGTCGATTGCTGTCTGCATCACATCGATCCATTGCTGCGTGTTAGCCATCTTGATGTCCTTTGCAATCTGTGCAAAACCGTACTGTCCTGACACATCCACCTTGGTCTTGCCGCTCTTTCCTGACTTTGTGGTAATGAGGATGACACCGGCATTTGCACGCGAACCATAGATGGCTGTCGCAGATGCATCCTTGAGCACTTCCATACTCTCGATATCTGCCGCGTTGATGTTAGGATATGATTCTGCCGGAATACCGTCCACCACATAAAGAGGTGAGGAATTACCTGAAATGGAACTTACTCCACGGACAATGACCATAGGGGTCGAACCCGGGATACCGGAAGAATTGGAGATCGAAACACCGGTCACACGTCCCTGAAGGGCCTTCATAGGGTCAAGTTCGGCACCTCTGTCGATACTTTCCATCTTGACGGAAGCGATGGATGAACTGACCAGTTTCTTTGATGCGACACCATAACCTACTACAATCGCATCCTCGAGGAGTTCAGAATCCAATGCAAGATTGATGTTCACGGTCGCATTTCCACCTACTGCAGCCTCGGTATCCTTATATCCTATATAGGATGCCACCAGATATGCATCAGAAGGCACATCGATGACATAGTCACCGTCCAGTCCGGTCACCACGCCGTTCTGGCTGTCACCTTTCTGGAAGACTGCGGCACCTATTACAGGCATGCCTGTTTCGTCCTTCACTATACCGCTTACAGTGATGATCTTCACCGGTTCTGCAAGCATGGTCCCGGCTACGACTATATTCTTACCTGTTATGCTTATGTCGGCATTCTGTCCTGCGAAAATGGCGGCAACCACCTCTTTCACATCCTTGTCCTTCATGTCGACGGATATGATCTTCGACATATCCAGTTCAGTCGATTTGACTGCTACCGAATAGCCGAATTTCTTCTGCAGTTCCATCACTGCCGTCTGGACAGTTACGTCCTTCAGCCTGAGGTCTATGTTCTGAGCATATGTCCCCACACTGAAACCAATGACCGCACATACGGTCAGAAGCAGTCTCGGCATGAATCCAGACTTACTCTTTGTGGTCAGTTTCATAATTAGGGTTTATTGGGTTATTGTTTGTTATGTGATATGTGTATTATCTTTCCGCTACGGGTGATCTTCATGTAGTTCTGGGCATTCAACACATCCAGAATCTCGTCCACCGTCTCATTATTGATGAAGGATGCGAAATATCGCTCGTCGACTATGTCGGCATCATCTATATATATGGTCACACCGAAATGGCGTTCAAGGCATGCTGCAATATCTCCGAAACGCTGATTGACAAACTGGAAACCACCCTTGTCAAGAATATCCTTATAATAGCCGGCAGCGAAATTCTTCCTTATGAAATTACTGGTGGACTTGTCATAGCAGACGATATCGCCCGGACGCATCATCACTTCCCTGCCGTCTGACTTGTTGGACAGAAGTACGGAGCCGTCCACGAGAGCGACTTCCACCTCCGAATCCTCGAGATATGAGTTGACATGAAACTCCGTGCCCAGAACCTTGACATCAAGATGACCGGCTGACAGGACGAACGGTTTCTTGGCATCCGACTCCACATCAGCATAGACGGATCCCATCAGAAAGACTTTCCTTTCATCGCCGGTAAATGAAGACGGGTAGATCAGTTTGCTGGAAGGTCCGAGAGTCATGGAGGAACCGTCCGGGAGCAGCACTTCGATCTTCTGACCGGCAGCGGTGTTTGCCTCCAGCCACTCGACATCGGAGGACCTTCCGCCGAAATAGAACATGAGAACGGACACCGGGACAAGCAGAAATGCGGCAACCCTTTCCACGCCCTTCAGCACCTTGCAGGCTCTTTCGCGCCGGAACTGATTTTCATACTCCTTCACTCTTGTCTTGAACAGGGAATATCCCTGCGATGAACTCACAGGATCGAAGTATTCTGTGCTTTCAAGCAATTCCATCATCATGACATCGAAATCCGGAGAATCTCCGTTCTCCAGGATCCAGTCTTCAATTTCGGAAGGATCGGCATCCATGTTTTCATACCGATTCTGCAACCACTGTCTGATCTTATCTTCTGACATATATTCCGTTCTGATATTTTGAACACACTCGAAGGGTTCTTTACCCAATATTCTTCATAAATTCTTTTCTGAGGCTCGTCAACGCCAGGTTTATATGTCTGTCCACCGTCTTGACCGAGAGTCCGAGCAGGTCCGCAATCGCCTTATTGCTCATTCCCCGGTATCTGCTCAACAGAAATACCTTACGTCTCTGCCCCGGCATGGAAGCGATGAACCGCCTTACTCTTTCGTCAAGTTCCCTGAAACTGAACATCTCATCCGTGATCGAAGCGGACGGCTGATCGGACATGATGAGTTGCTCTACCTGCAGGCAGACTCTTCTGTCCCTTATATGATTCAGGACTTCGTGTTTTGTAAGAACATATATGTAATTGTGAATGGACTGGTCCGGATGCAGGTTCTTCCTGTTGACCCAGACCTTCATGAAGACATTCTGAACGATGTCTTCGGCCGCATGGGAATCCTTTATAAGGTTGCGGCAGAAATTATAGAAACGCACATAGTACTTCTGGAAGAGGATTTCGAAACTCAACGAATCCCCCTCCCTCAGCAGTGCTATGAGTTGTCTCTCGTCCATATCGTGACTACTGCGGTTTCTGATCTTCATCCCAGACATGGGTGGCATACGCATAACCCATGATGTCATAGACCTTCCTCATTCTGTCAAGTCCACGTCTGAAGCGTTCCCAGTCCTTGTTCTCAGGCTGCAGCCACTGCACCTCCGCCACTGCGGCCATACGCGGACAGACCATATACTCCAGATGAGCGTTGTCCGGAATATATTCTCTCCAGACATTGGACTGTATGCCTATTATATGCAATTTCTGCTCTTGAGTCAACGGTTCGGCATCCTTATCTTCAGAAACAAAAGGATCATATGACCACACCATGCTTACAGGAAGATAACTGGAATGTGCAAGAGGCTCATTCTTCTTATCCTCTGACTGATACCTGTCAAGGTACAGATGAGTGCGGGTGGTCATCACGGCATCATGTCCCAGTCTTGCCGCCTGATGACCGTACTTATTCCTTCTCCATGCCATGACTGTCGCTCCGGGAGCAAGTTCGCCCTGAAGGGCCTCTTCCCAGCATATGACCTTCTTTCCTCTTTCTGCAAGAAACTCCGCGACCTGCTTCATCACATGGCTCTGCAGATAATGTTCTGCAGAATGCCTCTGATCGTCCTTCAGTCCAAGTTCAGATATCTTTGCCTGACAGAGAGGACAATTCTCCCATCTTGTCTTAGGACATTCGTCGCCGCCTATATGCACATATTCAGAAGGGAAAAGTCCGCAGATCTCATCAAGGACATCCCTCAGGAAGGTGTAGGACTCCTCCTTACCTGCGCAGAGGACATCATCGGATACTCCCCATTTGCCCCATACCTCATATGGTCCTCCTGTACAGCCGAGATGAGGATATGTAGCCAAGGCTCCCATCATATGTCCGGGAAGGTCTATTTCCGGAATGACGGTTATTCCCTTCGACTCAGCATATCTCACTACTTCACGAATCTGATCCTGAGTATACCACATGCCCTCACCATAAGGTTTGCCGTCATATTCCTTGCTTACATGATGGTGACCGACGAGGGTATGGCGTCTTCTGGAACCTTTTTCCGTCAGTTCGGGATATTTCTTTATTTCCACTCTCCAGCCCTGGTCGTCCGTAAGATGCCAATGGAATACATTCATTTTGGAGATTTCCATCATGTCGAGGAATTTCTTGACTTCATCCACAGATGAGAAATACCTTGAGACGTCCAGAAGCATGCCCCTGTATCCGAATCGAGGGGAATCCTTTATTGTGCAGCACGGAAGCGTCCAGTCCGCCTCCGGCGCCGGTTCAGTTCCATATATCTGAACAGGAAGCATCTGCTTGAGCGTCTGCACAGCATATATGAAACCGTTCAGACCGCCGGCCTTGACAAGGATGCGACGTCCGGATATTTCTATGGAATAGTTCTGATTTTCCTTGAAGAAAGGGATTGTATCTGCAGACGGAACCGAATCATCCATCCTGAAACAGATACGGGAGCGCCCTGTACCCTGCTCCACTGCCGTGACCTTCGACAGGTCTGATGCGAAAGCATCAATATATTCTTTCGAAAGACTGTCCAGATCTTCTGCCATGCATATTGCGGCTCCGGACACATCCACCGTGCCCCCTTTCAGAGATATTTCCTGAGGATACGGTATAATATCAGGGCTATAGGATAACTCACAATCGCGACAACATGAAACAGTCATCGCAAAAGTAAAAAGCATCAGGACAAAGGCTCTCATCTCAAAGAATCCGTTAAGATATCATTATGAGAACACAGTAAGCATCCGACGAAGTACATATTGACCAATTAGCCGCCATTACTGAGGTAGTACCCGGTAGTGGCGGCTAGTAGTTGGTAGTAACTGGTTATTACCTGCTATTAGCGGGTAGTACCTGCCAGT
>SUYY01000077.1 GCA_015060205.1 Bacteroidales bacterium | reverse complement strand
CATTCCGAACAGAGAAGTTAAGCTCACCATCGCCGATGGTACTGCCCCACCAGGTGGGAGAGTAGGTAGCCGCCATGAACCTTACGACACCCTGTCATCAGACGATGACGGGGTGTTTTCGTTTATAATAGACAGTAAGATTATGAAGCAGATCGATAATAACTATAAGTTGAGAAATCAGGAGTTCCTCCAGGAGTATGCTCAGAGACCTGGAGTCAATATCATGTTCAATGGGGTAATGTACAGGATCTTGAGCAAAGGAACAGGACCAAAACCATCTCCGAAGAGTCTTGTGACAGTCTATTATTCCGGAAAATTGATCAATGGAAAGGTCTTCGATCAGACCCAGAAGGATAAGCCGGCCACCTTCCGTCTTAACGAGTTGATTACAGGATGGATTACGGCATTAAGAGAAATGCCCGCAGGATCCAGATGGGAGATAGTGATTCCATATAATCTTGGATATGGTTCACGTCCATCAGGCCCTATCAAGGCATTCTCTACTTTAATATTCGATATTACTTTGCTGGATGTCAGGTAATTATCCGACAATCCATTTTCCTACTTTAGGTATTCTTTGAATAAGTACGCAGCATATGGACACTCCGACGAAGGACAGGATTGAAGCAGAGAGTATCTGAACAGGTGTTGTCCAGATTCCCAATACACCTTCTGTCCCCAATCCGAGTGATGAACGCATCCATCCGCTGATGACTGCCAGGAGTACCATATGGCTCAGGTACATTCCGTAACTCGCCTTAGATATCGGCAGCAGAATCTTTTTGTAGAAGCAGCCGTCGTTTTTGATCTTGCGGAAGACAAGTATCCATCCGATGGCCATCAACGCCACTCCAAAAGTATCATTGAGCCATGGACCTTCCCATATTGCCGCATATGCTACAGGGCCTTCTACAGGGAATACTCCGTTACTGTCAGCCCATACTCTCGAGATGAATCCGCTCGAGCATATTGCAAATCCTCCAAGGAATACCGGTAACGCTATCGCCAGAGTCTTCTTCCAAGATAGTTCTCCTACAAATCTTCTGAAATAGAGTCCGAGAAGAAGATATCCTATGAATCCGCTCAGATAATAGAACAGACCGTAGGTGTTCCAACTTGCTTCACCCCAAAGAGGGTATTTTGCGGCATTAGGAACGCCTGACGGACCATATATCACAGGTGCTGCTCCTCCAACCCAACCGCGTATGAGCGGGATCAGAGTCGTGAAAAGCCATATGAGAAGATATATCTGCAGTTCCTTTTTTTCGACCTTTTCAGCCCAAGGAGAAAGCATTGGCATGATGAGGTAGAGACCTAGCAGCATATATACAAACCAGAGATGCCCTGCGGTATAGTTGAAGTTCAGGAGCAGGTCCTTGAAATTCTGTACCGGTTCTCCCCAAAGCAGTGCATAGACGATGCTCCAGATTATGAATGGTGCGATAATCCTTGTCGCTCTGCGCCTGAAGAATTCCTTTGTCTCATAATGAAGAGGGAATTGGAGATAACTTGATGCGATGATGAATAGTGCTACGCTTGCTCGTGGAAGTACGTTGAGTATCGCTACCCATATGGCATCTGCCTTTGTCAGAATAAGAGATCCCTCTCCGCCAAGATAAAAAGGCTCGCAACAATGAGTCATCATCACCAGGAAGCAGGCTGTGATTCTGAGGTAGTCTACCCAGATTTCTCTTTGGTTGTTAATCATAGTGTTTAGAATTAATGTTATACATCGTGTAAAGTTATGCTTTTACATGATAATATGCAAATTCATCCTTTTTGATTAACTTTGCAGAAAATTCACGAATATGGACAAGGTTGCGGAAAACCCTTTAAAAAACCGGAACAGCGGCGATATGCTGCTGGTTGTCATTACTGCGCTGTTTGTAACTACCTATCTGGTGTCAAATATAATGGCAGTAAAGGTCATTGGCATTTTCAATATTCTTTATTTTGATGCCGGAACAGTCACTTTCCCGTTTGCGTATATGCTTGGTGATGTCCTTACTGAAATATGGGGATATCGTACTGCTAAAAAGGTCATATTGCTTACGTTTGTATGCAATGTCATAATGGTCGTGTGTACTCAGATCGGCGTGTGGCTTCCATCGCCTGACTATTTGGATGTCACAGCACAGTCTTACAATACCATATTCAATTATGTTCCACGAATAGTCATAGCATCTCTTGCCGGCTTTCTTCTTGGAGAATTGTCCAATGCCTGGCTGATGGAAAAGATCAAGGTGAAGTTGGGTGAGAGCAGGCTATGGGTAAGAACGATCGTAAGTTCAGTAGTTGCCTATGTTCTTGATACTGTGCCGTTTGTACTGATTGCATTCGCCGGAACCATTCCATGGCGCGACATACTGCTTATGATTGCTCTGCAATATGTCATGAAGTTAGGAATCGAGGCGTTCTTCGGTACGCCTCTGGCTTATAGTCTGATAGGATTCATCAATCATAAGTTAAGACGATGAAGGTATTGGTTACAGGAACATCTCAGGGCATAGGCAGGGCAATTGCTGAGTGCTTTCTGAATAACGGGCATCAGGTCTATGGTATTGACAGGAAGCAGACTTCCATTGATAGTGGGTCATATACGCATTTTGTCTGCGATATCCGCGATTATGACAATCTGCCCGATATAGCAGATGTCGAAATCCTTATAAATAATGCAGGAACTCAGAACGAGGATGATATCGACATAAATCTCAAGGCTTTGATACATATCACGGAAAAATACGGCGTGCAGGGCAATATACGTTCTGTGGTAAATGATCCTCACCTTTGGAATCAGATCATGGACCAGACGCCGCTTAAACGGTGGGCAACGCCGGAAGAGATTGCACGTTGGGCATATTTTCTTACAGTCGAAAATTCATTCTGCACAGGTCAGTCCATCATAGTCGACGGAGGGGAATCGATCAATTCTCATTTCATCTGGCCGTGACCTTATTCTGATATTCTTTAAGGCATTTTACTTGTTATTGCGTATCGATGAGTTTGTATATCCCGAAAATTTTTCAAATGTTCGTGGCATACAACTTGATTGTATAAAATCTAAAAAGGAATTATGAAAATATATGACTTCAAGGTACGCAACGCCAAGGGTGTGGAAGTGCCGATGACAGACTTCAAGGGTAAGGTGCTTCTTATAGTTAACACTGCAACCGGTTGTGGATTTACTCCACAGTACGAGGGACTGCAGAATCTGTATGACAAATATAAGGACAAAGGCTTGGAGATACTTGATTTTCCATGTAATCAGTTCGGACATCAGGCTCCCGGGACAGAGGAGGAGATACAGGAGTTCTGCACATTGAAATACAGGACTACGTTTCCGCTGTTCGCTAAAATTGATGTAAATGGAAAAGATGCAGAACCGTTGTTCAAATACTTGAAACAACAGAAAGGTGGCTTTCTTGGAAATGATATCAAATGGAATTTCACAAAATTTCTGGTGTCACGAGACGGAACCGTAGTTGAAAGATACGCTCCGGTAACAAAGCCGGAAAATATTGAAAGCGACATTATTAAACTTCTATGAATGAGATGTTGAAACTGGAGAACCAGTTGTGTTTTCCGCTTTATGCATGTGCAAAGGAGGTGATCAGAAGATATACTCCTCTTCTTGACCCTCTTGGTCTCACATATACCCAATATATAGCGATGATGGTTATGTGGGAACATAAGTCTATCAGTGTCAAGGATATGGGGAAACTCCTGTTTCTTGATTCCGGTACATTGACACCTATGCTCAAGAAGATGGAAAAGGCTGGATGGATCCAGCGGAAACGCTCACAGGAAGATGAACGTATAGTGATCATTACCATTACTGGTAAAGGTGAAAAACTGCATGACGAGGCGTCTGGAATACCTGCAAAGATGGCCGGATGCGTTACTCTTGAAAATGATGAGGCAATGCAGTTATATACTCTTCTGCATAAAATGATGAAGACTTTTTAAGTACAATTTCTCTAAGTACTGATAGCAGATGGAGAAAAAGCATTTGTACATTTTAGCCGGTTTGATCTGGGGAATCCCGGGCGTGATCCTATCCGTCAAAGGCATTAATGCATATCAGATTCGTATCTCGCAGATAAATTCAAATTCACTTCACCTCGATGACCAATGCTTACCTGTGCAAGTAATTCCCAGGCAATCCTTTATAGGCCTGCAAGGATTGCCGACTGCCACGACATCTGATGGAATATCTTTTGTCACGACAGAACCGGCACCTATAGTAACGTTATCGCCGATAGTCACCCCCGGCAGAATCGTGACACTTCCGCCGATCCAGACGTTGTTTCCTATTGTAACTGGCTCAGCCCACTCATTTCGAGTATTTCTTTCGACAGGATCCGTGCTGTGACATGCTGTGTAGATACTTACATTCGGTCCGATAAAGCAGTCGTCTCCGATGATGACCCTGGCCTCGTCCAATACGGTGAAATGGAAATTGGCAAAGAAACGCTTACCGATACTTATCTGCTTTCCGTAGTCGCAGTAGAACGGCTGATTTATAACTATTTCATCATCTGCAATATGCCCAAGCAGACCTTTAAGAATGTCAAGCCGGCCTTCCACATCAGCAGGGGAGAGTAAATTATATCTATGAATGACTTCCTTTACGGCATTAAGTTCCTCCAACAGTTCCTTATCAATTGCGGAGTATACCATTCCTGCAAGCATCTTTTCCTTTTCTGTCATGATAAATACATTATGATAATACCTTCAGTCCGACTATTGAGGATATAAGTGTGACCGTGAACAGCAGACGCCAGAAAGTAACCGGTTCATTGAAGATGAATATACCCACCAGAACAGTTCCCACTGCGCCTATTCCAATCCTTCAACTGATCTGGCTCTTCGAGACAATAGGTAAATCCGACTTCGCATAGTCCGGCAATAATCAAGATAATCCAATTCATAATGTTTTGAATATTCCTGCCGAGGGCTTCAGCGATAGGCAGGCGTCTCCTTCCAAGGATGAGCAAATATAGAGATAAATTTGAATGTTTTGTGCTATATGTGCTTATCCGTTTTATACTTTCTGCAAATCTGACCAATTTGTCGGTTTTCTGAAAACTATTCCTCATTCTCTGGCCATACCTTTGCATCCGTAAAAATTGTGAATCCTGGAGTCTCATATACATTTACATAATTGCACACATTTTAAAACCAAAGGACATGAAAAAGTTTGGGTGTTGCCGCCCTTATGACAGGAATTGCAACAGCAGCAATGGCTCAGGAGCAGACACAGGAAACTGAGAAGCCAGGATTCTTCAAGCAGGCATTCCGCGATATGAAGGATATGTACAGCACGGAGTGTATCACTGCATTTGTCAATTTCCTCGTAGAGGACTATCTGCATTTCAGACATCCATCTGCGACCCATCGAAAATAGGTTGCTCATTAGGTAGTGGCAGGTCGTACTGTCCATGAAAACGGGCGATTTCGTGGATGGAACCCTGTTTTTGCGGCTGCTGTCCATGGAAAGGGCTGTATTTGTGGACGGCGTCCAGAAAAAAGGCTGATTTTATGGCCGGGAAGGTGTTTTCGAGGTTGCCGGCCAAGATAAGGGGCGATTTCCTGGCCGGAAGCGTGGCAGACAAAAAAGAGACACCCGTAAAGGATGTCTCTGTAACTGTTTGGTAATGAGATGCCCGATCAGGTCGGGCATGACGTCATTGCCAGTTTGGTCATGACGTCATTGCCAGTTTGATCATGACGTCATTGCCAGTTTGGTCATTTCGTCATTGCCGGTTTGGCCATTACGTCATTGCCGGCTTGATCATGACGTCATTGCCGGCTTGATCATGACGTCATTGCCGGTTTGGTCATGACGTCATTGCCAGTTTGGCCATATCGTCATTGCCGGCTTGATCATGACGTCATTGCCGGCTTGACCGGCAATCTCTTACTTATTCAGCGCAGTAGCAACGTCAACAGCGCAAGCAACTGTACAACCTACCATTGGGTTGTTACCGATGCCGAGGAATCCCATCATCTCAACGTGTGCTGGAACTGATGAAGAACCTGCGAACTGTGCGTCAGAGTGCATACGGCCCATAGTGTCGGTCATACCGTATGAAGCAGGACCTGCTGCCATGTTGTCTGGGTGAAGTGTACGACCTGTACCACCACCTGATGCTACTGAGAAGTATGGCTTGCCTGCGAGCACGCGCTCCTTCTTGTATGTACCTGCTGTAGGGTGCTGGAAGCGGGTTGGGTTGGTTGAGTTACCTGTGATGGATACGTCAACACCCTCGTGCCACATGATTGCTACACCTTCGCGTACGTCGTCTGCACCGTAGCAGTTGACCTTTGCACGTGGACCGTCGCTGTATGCGATGCGGCGTACTTCCTTGAGTTCACCTGTGAAATAGTCGAACTCAGTCTGTACATATGTGAAACCGTTGATACGTGCGATGATCTGAGCCGCGTCCTTACCGAGACCGTTGAGGATCACGCGGAGAGGCTCCTTACGTACCTTGTCAGCCTTGGCAGCGATCTTGATGGCACCTTCTGCAGCAGCGAATGACTCGTGACCTGCGAGGAATGCGAAGCACTTTGTCTCCTCACGGAGGAGCATTGCAGCGAGGTTACCGTGACCGAGACCTACCTTGCGGTCGTCAGCAACTGAACCAGGGATACAGAATGCCTGGAGACCGAGACCGATAGCCTCAGCAGCCTCAGCAGCGTTCTTGCAACCCTTCTTGAGAGCGATTGCACATCCTACTACATATGCCCACTTTGCGTTCTCGAAGCAGATTGGCTGAGTCTCCTCACAAGTCATATAAGGATCAAGACCATACTGATCGCAGATTGCGTTTGCCTCCTCGATTGAAGCGATACCGTTCTCGTTGAGAACTGCGAGGATCTGGTTGATACGACGATCCTGGCTTTCGAATTTTACTTCTCTAATCATAAGTCTTTCCTCCTTATTATTCGTGACGTGGGTCAATGTATTTAACTGCACCGGCCTCCTC
>SUYY01000076.1 GCA_015060205.1 Bacteroidales bacterium | reverse complement strand
GGACTCTGTCTCTGATGCGGATACTGCCACGGCATCAGTCCGGATGGATAATATGACTTACCTTCATTTGCAACAGCCATGATGATAAGATATTCCATACCCATCTTGTGAAGTTCACTGACTTTGGCCTTCCACATCAGCGGATCTGTACCGTCTATATGAAGAGGATTCGTATATTTATTACGGACATCCTGATACGGAAGATTGATGAAACTGCCGGTCACTGGCAATATCTTCTCACAAGAAACAGCCGTCCCGGAAGAATCCGAAACAGCCGTCCTGCTTTCATTTCCACATCCCTGCAGCAGAATTGCCGACAGGAACAGAGTCAGAAATATTATTCTATTCATATCAATTACATTTCATCCGGAGCATACTTGAACGGATCCAGAGGTGAAGAGTAGTCGCAGTAGTCAGACTCCACAAAGAATCTCTTGAGTTCGATCTCAGCATTTTCAACAGAGTCTGATGTATGCACGACATTCTCCTGAGCGCTGAGGCTGTAGTCACCTCGTATTGTGCCAGGAACAGCCTTGCTTGCCTTCGTAGCACCCGCCATATCTCTTACAACCTGAACAGCGCTATAGCCTTCCCAGCAGCAGAGGATTACAGGAGCAGCCATCATTCCGTCCCTGAGCCAAGGGAAGAAAGGCCTGTCAAGAAGATGTGCATAATGTACCTTGAGAATTTCCTCATCGAGTTGGACCATCTTCATGGCAACGAGTTTGAGACCTCTTTTTTCAAATCGCGAAATGACTTCACCCACGAGACCCCTCTGAAGGCAACCGGGCTTAAGAATAACCAAAGTTCTTTCCATAATTATTTAATTATAACTTAATGAATTATCAAATTTTTGTAAAATTATCAAATACTTTCGACAAAACAAAATTACAGATGGCAAGATAGTGGATAATTGATTATATTTGCGTATAAATTCTGATAAACATGAAAGGAAAAATCATCGGAGGACTTTCGCTGATCGCAGCATTGGTGCTGGCTGGATTCATATTCTTCAAGTTCTACTTCGTTTTCGGAGAGGGCGTCAAGGCCGGCGAACTCAACTTTGTCGTTTACAAGGGATACATCTTCAAGACATACGAAGGACGCGCCATTCAGGCAGGCTTCGGCAAGGGAAAGGGCGTGAATGCCGGAGCGATCCAATCATATGAGTTCGACTTCTCGATCACAGACAAGGCTATTGCAGATTCCCTCATGAGATGCGGAGGCAAGACAGTGGAACTTCATTATAAGGAATACCTCGGAACTCTTCCGTGGAGAGGCAAACAGAAATATATAGTGGACAGAATCGTTTCTGTCAGGGAATAATCAGTATCAGACATGAAAAAAACAATAACTTTCCTGGGCGCAATGTGTCTGGGAGTGGCGTTATCGGCACAGACCGGAATTATGGAGACAAGGCATGCAAACAAATCGGAAGGAAAGATATTGACTATGGAGGAGACCATACTCTCCAGCAGTCTTTCCCCTAAGGACCTCAGATGCAGGTGGACAGAGGATGACCGACTTGCCATGTTCAAGGAGGGGAAATGGGTCATCTATGACATACAGACAGGACAGACACAGGCATATGTACCGCATAAATCCAGGCCTTTTGCCTTCTGCAAGGGGAAGAGTCTCTATCTTATGGAGCGTGACAGCACGGTGACGCCGGTAGCGGTAAGTGAAGAAAGCGACATCACCTACGGTCAGACTGTCAGCCGCAATGAATTCGGCATCTCAGGAGGCATATTCATGTCACCGGACTCCAGCAAGGTGGCCTTCTACAGAAAGGACGAATCACTGGTGAGCACCTTCCCGCTTCTGGACATCACCACCAGAACCGGAAGCCTGAAGGAAATCAAATATCCGATGGCAGGTATGGATTCAGAAAAGATAGACTTGGGAATATACGACATCTCATCGAAGAATACCATATATATAAAGGTAGACGATTTCGCCCGGGACAGATATCTTACCAACATCACATGGACACCTGACGGAAGCGCTCTGATCGTACAGGTTCTGGACAGGGCGCAGAAACACCTCAGGATGAACATGTACAACGCGACAGACGGCTCGTTCATCAGAACCATCCTTACAGAAGAGAGCGACAAATATGTGGAGCCGCTCGATCCGGTGTATTTCATCAAGGGCAGGCAGGACCTTTTCATCTACCGCATCGCATCACGTGACGGTTTCCGTAACCTCTATCTCTGTGACATGGAGGGAAACATACGCCGGCTTACCGTAGTGGATGCAGACGTCAAGTATATCGGTAATGACGGAGAATATGTATATTACACATCCGCCGAAGTCTCCCCCATCGAGAACCACCTGTTCCGAATCCGCCTCAAAGGTCTGGGCAAAGGAGTTGCCAAAGCATCATTCAGCAAGGCGGAAAGGCTTACTGAGGCACCCGGATGGCACGACATAGCGATGGACAGGGCATGTTCGAAATATGTAGACAGTTACAGTTCGCTCACCGTACCGAGAGTAATCGACCTGTGCAAGGCAGACGGAACGGCAATGACAAACCTGCTCACCGCTCCAGACCCTACAGAGGAATATGCATATACGGAAATATCCCTGGGTACAGTAAAAAGTGCTGACGGACTGTACGACAACTATTACAGACTCATCAAGCCGAAGGATTTTGACCCGACGAAGAAATATCCTGTGATAGTGTACGTCTATGGAGGTCCTCACTCACAGATGGTGCAGAACACCTTCCTCGGACAACTCCGAAGATGGGAGATGTACATGGCTCAGAGAGGCTATCTTGTGTATGTCCAGGACAACAGAGGCACACAGAACCGCGGTCTTGCATTCGAACAGGCCATTCACGGTCAGTGCGGCCAGGCAGAGATGGCAGATCAGATCCAGGGTGTGAAGATGCTCATGGACCTGCCATATGTCGACAAGGAAAGGATTGGCGTCCACGGCTGGAGTTACGGAGGTTTCATGACCATATCATTGATCACAAACTACCCTGACATATTCAAGGTAGGTGTAGCCGGGGGGCCTGTAATAGACTGGAAATGGTACGAGGTGATGTACGGAGAACGGTATATGGACCATCCGGATGTAAACCCTGAAGGATATGCAAAGACAAGCCTGATCGACAAGGCAAAGGACCTTAAGGGAAAACTTCTCATCTGCCAGGGTGCAGTCGACCCTGTAGTCGTATGGGAGCACAGCCTCAGTTTCGTAAGGGAATGTATCAGGAACAATGTCCAGGTGGACTATTTCCCTTACCCTTGCGCGGAGCACAATGTCAGAGGCAAGGACAGGGTGCATCTTCACGACAAGATAAGCATGTATTTCGAAGACTATCTCTAACGGGATTTCTTCGGTTCGGAAGATTTCGGGGGTTTAGGGGTGACTGACGTACCGATCCCGATTATGAACTCCCCCACCACAAACGATGCCTGCACGCCGAAAGAGAACACCTCCGGCGTTGCAGGCATTTTCACTGCCGCCCCGTCAGCGCTTGGATACATTATCGGAGAATAGACCGAAATCGACTGAAAATACTGATTCCAGACTGTTATGGATACTATTGCTGAATGATGCCATATGAAACCCTCGCGGTTGCCCAGTCCCCAGTTGTTGCCCATGACTCCCATCTGTGCGCCATACAATATTCCGGAAAGCATATAGAAGTTACGCGCAAGACGGAATGTATTGCCGATCATCATCTGCCGCGTGATATAGAGTTGCGGAATATCTATGGAATTGTATCCGTCAAGTGTAGAGAAGAACTTATCAGGATGCGAGATGGAATATTCACCGAAACCTACGCTCCCGTCAAAGCCGCGGACAGGAAGAATCTTGAACACCGGACGTGGCAAAGGCGCAGACGTCCAGGGATTTATACCCACAAGACGGGCACGGGGAATGAAGATATCTGGTGAGAGGAAGTCGGGAATACGGTTCGGAACCGAATCCACAGCAGGCATGAGAGTCATCCCGCCACGTTCCTGCGCAGAAAGCGAAAGTGCAACTGATAAAAGAAGTATGGACAATATATATTTCATCTGTCGTCAATTTTTCTGACATCGCCATAGGGTCACAAGGCGATATCTTTTGACAAAAATGGCAAGGAGTATGCCCTAATTCACTATATTTGCGCACAAATTCAAAAAGCATGAAATCGATAAGAGACATATACAAGATAGGAAAAGGTCCTTCAAGCAGTCACACCATGGGACCTTTCAAGGCCGTAAGGCATTATATGGAGCATCATCCGGACACATACAGTCTGCATGTAACGCTCTACGGCTCTCTTGCAGCCACAGGAAAGGGGCATCTTACCGATGTCGCTGTGGAAGAAGCCTTTGCAACATGGAGATATACCGACAGAGAGACTTTGGAGAACAAGGTCAAGAGAAGCGGAGACGTCATCATAGAATGGAAGCCAAAGGAGAACCTTCAGGTTCATCCTAACGGAATGAAGATAGCCTCTGTCAATTTCGACGGAGACCTCTACGATAAGTGGACATATTACAGCATAGGAGGGGGCGACATCATCTGCATGGAATGTCCTGTAGACACCGAAGATGATGATAACATTTACGACATGACCACACTCACGGACATCATGAACTGGTGCAACCGTACAGGAAAATCATATTGGGAATATGTCGAGGACATTGAAGGAAAGGAATCCGGGATATGGGAACATCTCGAACTTGTCTGGAAGGTGATGAAGGAAGCGGTAGAGAGAGGAATCGAAGAAGAGGGTGTGCTTCCCGGACCGCTCAACCTCAGGAGGAAGGCCCTCAGTTATCATGTACGTGCATTCGGACAGGGCGACACATTCAAGACAAGAGGACTGGTCTTCGCCTATGCACTGGCTGTAAGTGAAGAGAATGCAGCAGGAGGAACGATTGTCACAGCGCCCACATGCGGATCCTGCGGAGTCCTTCCCAGCGTGCTGTACCATATGAAGACAAGATACGGATTCAGCGACACGCGAATCATCAGGGCACTTGCCACCTGCGGTCTCATAGGAAGCGTAGTGAAGCACAATGCTTCCGTTTCCGGCGCCGAAGTGGGATGTCAGGGAGAGGTAGGCGTAGCATGTGCAATGGCTGCGGCCGCAGTGGCCCAACTTATGGGAGGAAGCGTATCACAGATCGAATATGCCGCGGAAATGGGCCTTGAGCACCATCTCGGACTCACCTGTGACCCGGTATGCGGACTTGTCCAGATTCCTTGCATTGAAAGGAACGCCTATGCTGCTGCACGAGCGATGGACGCCGGAATATATGCTTTATACACAGACGGACGCCATAGGGTTTCTTTCGACCAGGCGGTGAAGGTGATGAAGCAGACAGGACACGACCTTCCATCCCTGTACAAGGAGACAAGCGAGGGTGGTCTTGCAAAGGCTATCGAGCACAAGCCACTTTAAGTTTCAGAAAATCAAGTATTTCATCCCAGACCATCTCCTTCCCTATTTCATTTAGGATTTCATGACGCATGGCCGGATACAGGACAGAGGTCACATCCAGGTAGCCTCTGTCACATATGTTCTGTGCAGCATTATGGAATTTCCTTTCGCTTGAAATAGTAGGGTCGTCAGTGCCCGACAGGAAAACGATAGGGAGAGATGAGTTTGTCACAGCCCACCTGTCCTTTCTATAAGTCTCCCACATCAGTGAAAGGAGATTGTATGAAGCATTTGCAGTAAATGAGAAATTGCATAATGGATTATCGGCAAAACTTTGTCTGACCTGGGGATCCGAGCATGTCCACGCCTGATGTCCTTCCGAGATGAATCTCAGATTGTATCGGAATGAAGCCATACTCTGGCTCAGTCTCATCCGGTGTCTGGATAATCCCACTCTGCACAGGCACCATGTCAGGCTACGTCCTAATGAAGAAAGAGGATTCCAACCGGGACTTCCGACGACAATCAGTCCGTCAATATTGGAGTCGTCATATTTTGTGTAGACTCTTGCGGCCATCGAACCCATGCTATGGCCCAGCAGACACAGAGGCAAGGAAGGAAACTCATTCCTGGCCCATTCGGTGATCATCCTCATGTCATCTACAAGCGCCCTATATCCACCTTCATACATATACCCGAGATCGTCCATCGACCTTATGCTTCCGCCGTGACCTCTATGATCACCTGCTACACAGGCAACTCCATGATCTGCCATATACTGCATCATCTGAAGAAAGCGTTCCTTGCATCCGCACATACCGTGGGCCAGTTGAAGAACAGCCTTAGGTTCATTCTCAGGTCTGACCACAACTACACTTATCGGAAGAGCATCAACTCGTGATATCAATGTAAATTCATTTACCATGACTATACAGTTTTTTCAAGGCTGCGGGAAAGACAAAAAGCATACCTGACTATCTGTGATGGCGGTTTGTCCTGTCAAGCAGTTCTGCAAGATTGAACCTGAGCGAGACCATCTGCTGACATCCGCTGTAACGCGAACCGTTGAAATGGAACAAAGCGGAAACACGGAGTTTGAGATAACTGCCTATCTCCGGTTCATAGTACACCTCTAGACGGTCGTAGAACCCTGCGCCCGTACCTACGTCATCATGAATACGGTAGAACGGATCGGAAAAATACAGGTCCGTGCCATATTTGAGTCCTGCATTGTCGACGGAATTGTAATATGGCATCATATCGAAGCCAAAGAACATCCTGTTATATATACCGACGTTCCATCTGCGGATTTCCTGATCGAACTCACCTCCGAAAGGGAAAATGAATGCGCCTACATATCTTCTGTCCCTCTGCATTGCCTGAAGCCAACCAAGTCGAAGGGACAATGTCTGAAAAGAGTTCTTGTCAGCAAAGTCAAAACGCGCATATGGATTGACCAGGATATTATCCACCAAGCCTTTTGCCTGGACAGAGTTGGCATAATGGAGCATATAGCCCGAATATCCCAACGACATGAAAGGAAGCACTTTGCCTTCTCCTGAAGTGAATATCATGAACTTTTCGCGCCGTTTCTGTCCATACTGTCCCATCCAGTCACATCCCACCTCAAAATATGCCTTCGGTCTATGGAACTTCAGCAGAAGTCCTTCAAGATTATTGTCGTAGAAAGTGAGCGAATCCGAAAAGAAAGCCTGTGACCAGGAGCCTTCCATTGTACTGCGTGGAAATATTCCAGCATATATCTCCATTTCAGTCTTTGATACCTTCTTGCTGAAATTATAATATAGAGTCAATTCCCTGAACAAGTCCAGATCCTTGCCT
>SUYY01000012.1 GCA_015060205.1 Bacteroidales bacterium | reverse complement strand
GTCAATGCTGAGATCGTTGCAGTCCGCAAAGAAAACGAAGAACTCAAAGCCTCCGTAGATAAACTCTGCAGCGAGAACTCCCAGCTCAAGGAAGAGATCAGGCAACTCAAAGACAAAATACACAACTGCTAAACCATTCCAACATGAAAAGAACAATCATAGCAATGGCAGCAATCCTCTCACTGCAGAGTTGCTGCCATAAACTTTATCCTCACACCACAGAAGTAACTGAGAAAACAGAATCAGTAACAGAAACCATCCGCGACACAGTCATAATGGTACAGCCCGACTCAAGCATCATGCAGGCTCTCATCCAATGTGACTCCACAGGAAGAGCAAGGCTCCAGGAAATAAAAGCCCTCAAAGAATCCGCTCGCCTGCAGCAAACAATCTCAATAGAGCCGGAGCCCAAGCCATACAAACCGGCAGTGATCACAGTAAAAGCGACTGTCGACTCGATGGGAATCTATCTCACCTATAAAGAACGCTACAAAGAAACCGCAGAAATTCAGAAGATCGAGACCATAATCGAGAAAGAAGTAAATGTTCTGAAATGGTGGCAGAAACTATTTATCACCCTCGGAATCCTCTTCATCTGCCTGGTTGCAATAAAAATTTCAGTAAAATTTTTGACAAAATGACGGATTTCAGTCTAATGAAATTCAACAAACACAAAAGAGGTTTTACGAACCCCAACTTACAAAAAGTGTTTGTAAAAGTGTTTGTAAAACCTCTAACTGATTGATATACAATCTGAATTGTGGAGATGGGCGGACTCGAACCGCCGTCCAAACACCGCACCAGACAGTTTTCTACACGCTTAGTCTGACTTTGGTTTTCGACCGGGGCTGCCGTCAGACAGGCTACCTTTGGCTTATCCTTTGGGTCTTGGCGGAGATTAAAGGAGTCACTCCGTGCATCCGGTTTGGATGATACCCCGTGTTCCAGTCATAACCGGCCTAAAGACTGGAGGGATACTCGTCGGCGAGGTAGCCTTGACCCCGCGGATTAAGGTAGTGTGCTTTGCAGACTACGCAGCGAGTGCATAAGAGTTGTTGCCAACTAATTGTTCGAAGGTCGAGATTAACGGGCTGGCCTACAGTGCCCGGCGTGCTTGCCGCCCAATGTCTGATGCTGTCAAAACCAAAACATCCCCATTGTGCGCGTCTACCGGCAAACATGTTGCCGAAACGGACTGCAAATATATATAAATTCCGGCAGATGGAGCCGATGTTTGAGAGAAATTCGCTCTGCGCGCTTGAGATTTTCCTCAAAAATCAGAAAATAAAATTTGCAGATTCGAAAATTCGTCCTATCTTTGCATTCCCAAACTCTAAGGGAGCATAGCTCAGTTGGTTTAGAGCATCTGCCTTACAAGCAGAGGGTCGGGGGTTCGACTCCCTCTGCTCCCACCAATAAAGCCTTTCAGAATTTCTGGAAGGCTTTTTTAGTTGTATGCTTCTGCCACGACGCAAGACTTTCGTGCTAAACTTGTGCGTCGTGAAGGAAATCGGCGTCATTTTCCGGAATCCTTGCCACGACGCAAGAGTATAGGCCAAAACTCGTGCGTCGTGATACATGCAGTTCCATCTGTTACGCTTTTGCCGCGAAACCGTCCCAGATGCCCTCAGATTAAATGGTACCTGTAACGTTTCCGTTGCAAAACCGTTACAGGTACCCCAGGGAAAATGACATCAAGAGCACCGTTGCCGGAATATACGCCCTCCGGCAACTACAGTTCAAGCGCTCCGGGCGGCTCGACCTGAAGGCCGTCCTCGCGCTTGACAGTTGCTCTATCGTAATCGGGTCTGACTGTGACCGGTGTGACAGTTTTAGCCTGAAAACCGGCACACCGGTCATCCAAAACTGATTTTAAAACGATTATCTATACCGGTGTGTCAATTCCGGGTCGAGAAATGTCACACAGTTCACATCAACGATTTTTGGCATCAATATCGAGATTGCCACGTCGGACTATCGTCCTCCTCGCAATGACAGTGTCACGGTGTTCTTCGTCAGTCCGATTAAGATGGAGGGACACGGTGTTCTTCGTCAGTCTGATTACGATGGAGTGACACGGTGTTCTTCGTCAGATCCGATTAGGTAATGTGGACATAAATGGTTGGTGACTCGGACATTTTTGGTTGGTGAAACCATATATAAGTTATAGATATATTTATAATTGTCTTTCCTCTGTCATTGCGAGGCTTCATTGAAGCCGTGGCAATCTGAGGGTCAGGAATGAGATTGCCACGTCGGACTATCGTCCTCCTCGCAATGACAGTAGGACGGTCGCTGTCCTTCTCGCAATGACGCGTTTCTCTTCGTCAGTCCGATTACGATGGAGTGTCACGCTGCTCTTCGTCAGTCCGATTACGATGAAGTGTCACGGTGTTCTTCGTCAGATCCGATTACGATGGAGGGACACGGTGTTCTTCGTCAGATTCGATTACGATGAAGTGTCACGCTGCTCTTCGTCAGTCCGATTACGATGGAGGGACACCCTGTTCTTCGTCAGATCCGATTGTGATGGTGTGGTGTGTATACGAAAAAAGGTGACTGAATCAGTCACCTTCTGGTAGTCGGTAGGGGAATCGAACCCCTATTGCAAGATTGAGAATCTTGAGTACTAACCGTTATACGAACCGACCATTTGTCGAATGGGATTGCAAAGGTAGTTATTTTTTTTGAATCTCCAAATTTTTGTTTCAATTATTTTAGAAAAACGAAGAAAACCGCCATTATCAGACAGAAGAATGCTGCGAAATGGTTCCAATGCAAGCCCTGTCCCTTAAACATTACTGTCACCAGGACGGTGAAGACAGTCAGGGAGATAACCTCTTGTATTACTTTCAACTGCATCAGGTTGAACGGACCGCCGTTTCCGTCAAATCCGATCCTGTTTGCAGGCACTTGGGCACAATATTCGAGAAATGCCACACCCCAGGAGAACAGTATGACCAGAATAAGTGGCCAACTGGTGGATATCTTCATCTCCTGAAGTTTCAGATGACCGTACCATGCAAAGGTCATGAATACGTTTGATGCAATAAGCAGAAGTATTGTCCAGATCGCTTTCATCGCTGTTGGAATTTAGGCTGCAAAAGTAATATTTAATTTGTAATTACCGTCACAAAACAATAATTTTGCATGATTAACCCGAACAAAAACCTAATCAGTAATTTTCATTCTTATGACACTCATCAAATCAATTTCCGGCATCCGCGGAACCATAGGTGGCGCTCCGGGAGAGGGACTCTCTCCTCTCGATATAGTCAAGTTTACATACGCTTATTGCGAAAAGATGAAGGAACGCCGACCTAAGAATCATGATGAGAGGTATAAGGTCGTAGTCGGAAAGGATGCCCGTCTGTCAGGAGACATGGTGGAGCAACTTGTATGCGGTACTCTTATAGCATGTGGTGTGGATGTGGTCAAGGCAGGTTTTGCCTCGACTCCGACTACAGAGATGGCTGTCGTGTTCGAGGAGGCAGACGGTGGTATTATCCTTACCGCTTCCCATAATCCGAAACAGTGGAATGCCCTGAAACTTCTCAACGAGAAAGGTGAGTTCCTGAATGCAGCAGAAGGTGCTGAGATTCTTGCTTGTGCCGAGGCAGAGGATTTCTGCTTTGCAGATGTGGATGCATTGGGTGTCATAGAGGAAAAGGATTTTACAGATGCGCATCTTGATGCCGTACTCGCACTTCCTGCTGTGGATGTGGATGCGGTAAAGAAGGCAGGTTTCAAAGTCGTTGTAGATGCTGTGAATTCGGTTGGAGGCATTATCGTTCCTCGTCTTCTCGAAAGAATGGGAGTGGAGTGCATCATGGTGAACTGCGAGCCTACAGGTCAGTTCGCTCATAATCCGGAACCTCTTCCAGACAACCTCGTTGAACTAAGGAGTGCAGTGGTGGAAAACAAGGCGGATCTGGGAATTTCAGTGGATCCTGATGTGGACCGTCTTGCCCTTATCTGTGAGGATGGAAATGCTTTCGGTGAGGAATATACGCTCGTAAGTGTCGCAGACTATCTCTTGTCGAGAATATACGATCAGGCTCTCAATACTGGAAAATCCATTGATGATCTTGCGTCTCCATACAAGATGTGCACTTCATCAAACCTCTCTTCTTCAAGGGCGTTGCGTGATGTTACCGAGCAATATGGCGGAGAATATTTCGCTGCTGCTGTAGGTGAGGTCAATGTGACAACAAAGATGAGGGAATGTGACGCGCTTATCGGCGGTGAAGGAAATGGAGGTGTGATATATCCGGCTCTTCATTACGGTCGTGATGCGATGGTGGGAATAGCCCTGTTCCTTACAAATCTTGCATATAAGAATATGAAGGTGTCGGAACTCCGTGCTACATATCCGCAGTATGTGATCGCGAAGAACAAGATAGAACTTTCGGACTCTGCCCTCATCGACAGGATATTGACTGAGGTCAGGAATGTATTTGCATCTGAGGATATAAATACGATAGACGGTGTGAAGATATCCTTCGAGTCCCGCAAGGAATGGGTTCATCTTCGCAGGTCGAACACTGAGCCGATCATCCGTATCTATGCGGAATCTTCGAGTCAGGAGGCTGCAGATGCTCTCGCCGGACGTATAATCGAGATAATTGAAGGAATCCTGAAACAGGGCTGATGACGGTTGTATTTTAAAGGAAATATATGTTTTCATTCAGAACGACATCACTTGAAGAACAGATGGACAGAGCCTTGAGACAAGGCTCTGTCGGCTGCTTCTGTACCCAGAACTGCTGGGATACGGAGCATGGAAGGTACATGTATGATATATTTCGGGAAAGGGGAAATCTCAAGGCCATATTCACACCTCGCGATACGGAACTGACTCCGCAGACCAACCATATTGAGTTTTCCTTGGAGGAACTTTCCGACCTGAACGCCGTTGTGGTGGAGATACAGGATGTGGGAGCGAGATATTTCAACTATACCAAGGATGTGCTTCATCTTATGGATGTACTCAAGTCAATGGGTGACGATGCGCCTGCCTTATATATAGTGGATCATATCAATCCTGCCGGAAGGGTGGTGGAAGGCACAATGCCGTCTATGGATGTCGAGCCGTATGTTGCAAAGGTCGCTAACCGTCATGGCTTGACTTTGGGAGAACTTGCTAACCTGTATTATCATGAAATTGGCGCGAAGTTCGCCATACATGTGATATCCGCACTTGCTACTGATTCCAACAAGCAACTGATGCCTTGGACAATTGCGCCGGCCTCGGATATTCCCGGACTATTCACTTGTGATATGTACAGTGGCGGAGGGTTGTGGAACAATACTAACATAACTCCTGGAATCGGAACTGCAAGACCTTATGAATATATAGGTGCTCCATTTGTGAAAACCGCTGATAATGAAGTTCTTCCTGTTCCTGATGGGGTTCTGATGAGACCCTGCTCGTTCACTCCCTCATGCGGAAGATATGAGGGCAAGAAATGTTATGGCTATCAGATAATGCTTGAACCGGGTGTCGAGTATCATTCGCTTCTTCATACTCTCCAGTTGATGCGATATTTCAAGGAAAGGTATGAGGAATTCCGTCTGGAGGACGGTTTCAAGGCAAAGGTGTCGGACCAGACCATTCTGGACTATATAGACGGAAAGGTTACTCCCGAAGAACTGAAAGAGCACATCAAGGTGGAGGAGCAGAAGTGGATAAGGAAGGCAAAGAAGTTCCTTCTTTATGAAGATCAGCCTTACAGAATCAAATGATTTGAGGAATATTTGCAAATTAGGAAATAAACCTTTATATTTGCGCCCGCAAAAATTAGTTAACTAAATATTTACGCATTATGAAACAAGGTATACATCCCGAAAACTACCGTCTTGTGGCTTTCAAGGATATGTCAAATGACGTTGTGTTCATCACACGCTCTTGCGCGAACACAAAGGAGACCATCGAAATCGATGGCGTTGAGTACCCGGTTGTAAAACTCGAGATCTCTAACACATCTCATCCATTCTACACTGGTAAGATGAAACTCGTAGACACCGCTGGTCGTGTTGACAAATTCTATCAGAGATACGCAAAGAAGAAATAATTCTTCCAAGACATATGTTTTAACCGGACTTTCAGGCAGAAGGTCCGGTTTTTTATTTGTAGCGCAGTCTGTCGGATGAAAAGGTCATAGTCTGGCCCGTAGAAGGGTGACGGAAAGTGATGCTCAAGGCGTGGAGGCATAGACGTGAATGTCCTGTTTCAATCCGGTTGGATGCCTTATATGCCCCGTAGAGCAGGTCTCCGACTATAGGTCTGCCCAGTCCGAGGTGGTGCGCACAGTGTACCCGTAACTGGTGGGTACGGCCGGTGAGAGGGTATAGAAGGAGTTCTGCGGTACCGTCCGGATCCGTCGAAACAATTTCATATTCGGTATATGCCTGCTTTCCATGTCTGACATCAACTTTCTGACGTGGCCGTTCGTCATAGTCCGCAGAAAGTTGCAGGGCGATGCTTCCTGTTGCGGAGGGCTGCAGGAGAGAGGGACTCTGATCAGACTGTGCTACCTCCATGGCTGCAGGGGGATGGACCCACGAAGTGGGAGGGGTTGTCTGAGCAGAGTCCCTCTCTCCTACAGCCGCTTCCAAAGGTCCATCACCTGAAACCCTTGCCATATATGTCTTGCGGATGCTGTGCTCCTCGAACTGCTTTCTGAGATCCACGGCGGCCTCTTCTGTCTTGGCGAAGACCATGACTCCGGATGTGTCCATGTCGAGGCGGTGTACCGGGTGCATGCCTTTCAACCGCTCCAGAAGCGACTTTCTGCCGTCAAGTCCTGGAACAGAGGGCATTCCGCTCGGCTTCTCCACCACTATCAAGGTGTCATCCTCATATACTGTGATCATATCTTCTTCCGGAATATCTTCTGTCATAAGTGTCTCGCCTCTGAGCATATATTCCAGAAGCGGACCACATTTGCTGGTACATGAAGGATAGAAATGTCCATGAGTCCTTACTGCGGTGTCCGGTGATCTTCCATACCAGAATTCACCCATGGCAACAGGCCTGAGTCCGTTCCTGTAGGCATATTCCAGCAGTTTCGGTGCCGCACATTCCCCTGTGCCTCCGGGAGGGACGAGTCCTTTGTCAGCAAATATGTCTGCAATACTCTTGCTCTCACCCTTGGCATTGTGCACTATATATTGACGGAAAATCCAGTCCTGAAGGTCTTCGGACATACGTATGCGGAGTCTTTTCATTTCGTCCACCTTCGCTTCTGTTTCCCTCAATGATGCTCTGATTTCTTCGGTCCTTCTTTCCCATGCCTGCCGTGTTCGTCTGAATTCCGCCTTATCGAACTGGCTCTCCTTCACGAGCATTTCCAGGACATCGCTCCCGGGTTTTCCCTTCCTTATCTCCTCTCTTCCTGCACGTGCCGATGCCATATCCTCGCGCATCTTTCCAAGGGTGTTTTCCATCTGCGTCAGACAATCCGACAGCGCTTTCCTGAGAGCGGCATGTTCTTCCGAAGATTCAGCCTTGTCTATAAGTAGGTTCAGACGGGAAATTTCCGCTTCACGAGTCTTGAAATATCCTTCTGGGTCAGTCAGGTCGTATATTGGCGGCACGAAACCTTCAAGTGTGCTTCTGCCTGATACATTCCCGGAAAATGCGGAGATATAGCAGAGGGAACCGTCAGTCTGCCGGCAGACCAGCACTCCGAGCATCTTTCCTTCCGAAAATGCAGAAGACAGATTATTGTCTGCATCGATGCTTGAAATGACTTCAGATGCGGCACGGACAACCAGAGGGTGCGGTACATAACGGAAAGGGTCCGTAAATCCATACGGAACCTCATATTTCAATTCTTCTGTGAAACGGCGGATCACAGCACAAGATTGTTCAGCCGGTATTCGCGGCACAGGTCGCTCAGTCCGCATTCCTGACATTTGGGCTTTCTTGCTGTGCAGACATATCGTCCATGCAGAATCAGCCAGTGGTGGGCAATGCCTCGAAGTTCTGCATCAAAACCTTCTGTGAGGTCTTTCTCTACTGCCTCTACGGTGGTACCGTCGGACAGGCCTATCCTGCGGGATACTCTGAATACGTGGGTGTCGACCGCTATTACTGCCTTGCCGTATATGACCGAGGCAATCACATTCGCTGTCTTGCGGCCGACTCCGGGGAGTTTCTCAAGTTCGGACGGTTCGCTCGGGACTATGCCGCCGAAATCCGAAACGAGCATCTTTGCCATCCCTATCAGATGCTTTGCCTTGTTGTTGGGAAACGATATGGAGCGTATCAGACCGTAGACTTCTTCGAAAGTGGCGCTTGCAAGGTCCGAAGGCTCGGGAAATCTCTTGAAGATGACAGGAGTATACATGTTCACCCTTTTGTCTGTGCATTGCGCCGACAGGATGACCGCTATCAGGAGATGGAAAGGAGAATCGTAATGGAGTTCGCTTTCGGCCTTTTCCATGTTGGCGGAGAACCACCTGCTTACATTCTGGTAAAGTTCTGTCATACAGTCTGTTCAAGGTCAAAATTGTCTTCGCATAATTCCGTGCATGACTCGTCCTTGCAGACCATGATGCGACCCGGATATGTCTCGAATATCTGCCTGTTGTGGGTGACCATGACAATGGCGGTTCCTTTCTCCTTGTTGATGCCGGTGAGCAGTTTCATGATGCCGTCCGCCGTCTCGTTGTCGAGGTTGCCCGTAGGTTCGTCTGCTATGATGACTGCAGGGTCGTTGAGAAGAGATCTTGCTATGGCGATACGCTGCTGCTCTCCTCCAGAGAGTTGGTGCGGCATCTTATGTGCCTTGCGTTCCATTCCCACTGCCTCGAGGACGTAGGTGATGCGTCTGGACATTTCATCTTCCGATTTCCATCCTGTGGCCCTGAGTACGAAGAGGAGATTTTCTTCCACGGTGCGGTCCATCAGAAGTTGGAAATCCTGAAAGACCACTCCCATCTTTCTTCGCAGATAAGGTATGTCCTTGTCCCTGATGCCGTTGAGTTCGTAACCGCAGACCCTTCCTTCTCCATTTGTGAGGGGGTTCTCTGCGATCATCGTCTTGATGATGGATGTCTTTCCCGTACCTACTTTTCCGACAATGTAAACAAAGTCTCCGGCGTAGACATCAAGGTCCAGTCCGTATATCACGGTGGCCTCTCCGTTCACAATGTCCGCCTTGCTGAATGAAATGATAGGAGTCTTATCTTCCATAGAATATCGATTGTATCGCAAACATACATAAAATATTGCAGATTTCGTCCTCTGCGGCTTCAAATTACGCGGAAAAATCGTTAAATTTGTGAAATTTTTGTGTGATGAAAAAGATAACTCTGATATTTATCTCTCTGGTCGTTACGGGGTACTCTCTGACGGCCCAGGTGTCCGGTTACAGGGATGCCTTGAGGCTTTATGAAAAGGGAATGTTCGCCCGTTCCAGAATGATTTTCGACAGGATTGAATCACAGACCGAGAGAAAGGCCGATCCGGCAGGTTACTCGCTTCTTTGTGATGTCAGGGCCAATGTTCCTGGATATGTCAACAGGATAGAAGCCTTTGTGGAAGAATATCCGTATTCCGTCCTCATCCCTCAGGTGAGGTTCTACCATGCCCTCAATCTTTTTGATCAGGGACATTACAAGGAAGCATCGGAACAGTTCGACATGATAAGCGAAAATTCGCTGTATCGTGACCAGCGTACCGAATTTGTCTTCAAAGGTGCATATTGCAATCTTGAAAACGGCAATATCTACTCTGCGCGTGACGGATTTTCCGATGTGGAGTCCGGACGCATGTCGGACTATACCGCTCCTTCAAGATATGCCCTGGGATATATAGAATACAATCTCAAGAATTTCGACAAGGCTATATCGTGGTTTGAAAAGGCCTCTCAGGATGTCCGATTCAAGGAAATGTCCGAATATTACGTGATGGAATGCCGCTTCCTGCTCAAGGATTATGATTATGTCATCAATCAGGGAGGTGAACTGTTCAAGACCTCTTCCGAGGAGCGCAAACCTCATCTTGCACGTATCATATCTGAGTCATATCTTGTCCGTGACGACGTGTCGAATGCAAGGAAATTTTATGATCTGAGCCTTGCGGGAGGCAAGACGGAAGGAAACCGTGCCGACTGGTTCTACGGAGGTTCGGTCCTGTATGCTGTCAAGGACTACGAGGGAGCCATAGACAATTTCACGAGAATGGGAGAAAGATGCGACTCCATCGGTCAGATAGCAAGTTACAATCTCGGCTTCAGTTATATCCAGACCAAGGACAAGGTTGCTGCTATGGAAGCCTTCAAGGAGGCATCCCAACTGCACTATGACGATGAAATAGCGGAGGATGCCCTGTTCAACTATGCAAAACTTGCCTTTGACCTGAACAGCGATATATCCGTCTTCAATGAATATCTGTACAGGTATTCGGATGCACGCAAGGGAGACCGTATCTACAGTTACATAGCACTTGCCGCCCTTCAGAACAGGGACTACGAAGGTGCAGTGGAGGCATACGACAAGATAGATGAACTGGACGAGGACATGCTTCTCAATTATATGAAGGCCAATTATCTTCGTGCAAACCAACTGATCGGCAGCGGCTCTTACAGGAAGGCTGTTCCGTGTCTCAAGGCTGCAGCCTACTATTCTCCGAAGTCGAGCAGGTTCAACCAGATGTCCCGTTTCTGGCTTGCAGAGGCATATTACAGGACTGAGAAATATGAAGATGCAAGAAAACTTTTTACCGAACTCTACAACTCTTCTGCCCTTTACGGTCAGGCTGAGTCCTATCTCATTCCGTACAATATAGCCTATTGCTATTTCAAGGCAGGCAATTACTCTCTGGCGAAGAAATGGTTCGGGGAATATCTCGGAGAAAAATCCGTGAAGTTCAGGAAAGAGGCCCTCGTAAGGAAGGCGGACTGCGATTTCGTGACAAAGAACTATAAGTCCGCTGCTGCCGCTTACGACATAGTCCTCAGGGACTACTTCTCTGTAAATGACATATATCCGTATTATCAGGCAGCCCTTTCCTATGGTCTTGTAAATAATCATGAAAAGAAGATAGACCTTCTGTCAAACGTCATGCACGCTACAGAAACCGCTGAGTTCTACCCTGAGGCATTGTTTGAACTCGGCCGCTCATATGCCGTGAAGGAAGATGATGAAAACGCTCTCAACTGTTTCAGAAAGGTGACCCAGTCGGTGAAGGACAGCACATATGTGGCAATGGCCTATGTCGAGATGGGTACTCTGGCGAGAAACCAGTCGATGTATAATGAAGCACTCGGCTATTATAAGACCGTGGTCGAGCAGATGCCTCTGTCCGAATATGCGGATGATGCTCTTCTTGCCATTGAGTCAATATACCAGACAAAGAATGACGTGTCCGGCTATCTGGCATATATAGACAGCATCGGCAAGGGCGGCATCAAGACTGAGGATGAGAAGGAAAATATGATTTTCAACTCTGCAGAGCAGGTCTTCCTTTCTGAAAACTATCAGAAGGCTCTCGTGGCCCTGCAGTCATATATCGACAAATATCCTCAGGGCAGGAATCTGTATAAGGCGGATTTCTATATGGCGGAATCCTACAGGATGCTTGGCATGAACGAGCAGGCCTGCGACTCATATAAACTTGTGATTGATTCGGGAGAAGGTTCTTTTGTGGAACTGTCCATGCTTAATTTCTCGCGTCTGTCCTATATGCTCGAGAGGTGGGATGATGCCTATGGCGGATATGCTTCACTATATGAAACGGCGAAGTTGGATAACAACACATATGTCGCTCTTCTCGGTATGATGCGCTCCGCTTTCAAGGGACATCAGTGGGACAAGGCCATAGAAAATGCTGACAGACTGATAGCAGATGACCGTTCGGTTCATGACAGGACCGAGGCGCAGTTTGTAAAGGCAAGGTCATATCTTGCTTCGAGCCGCAGGTCGGAGGCACTTGCGATATTGGAGGAACTTTCCAAGGATGTCTCCGGTTCATATGGCGCGGAGGCGGCGTATATACTCATTCAGGACAGTTATGACAGGGGTGAATTCGAACAGGTGGAGCAGAGGGTATATGCCTTTTCAGATGCCGGTTCGGGACAGACCTACTGGCTTGCAAAGAGTTTCATAGTTCTGGGAGATTCCTTTATGGAACGGGATGAAGTTGAACAGGCGCAGGCTACCTTCGAGAGTGTCAGGGACGGATATGTGCCGTCTTCCGAAGGAGATGATGTGCTGGATAATGTGAAAATGCGTCTTGCCAGGATTGAGCAGATGTCAAAGACAGAATAGATTATGAAGAAGATTATCATATTGTCTGCCGCTTTGTTTGCAGCGGCGGCTCTTCAGGCCCAGAATCTCGATCCTACGGTCGAGGTAAGCAGGGTTTATGAGGGAAAACTCATCGAGGTAAGGAAGCCTCTTATGGAAATGGCGGTTCCGGATTCGCTTTACAGGTTTGACCTGGATTTCGATTATTCCGTTTTTGACAATCCATACAGGGGTTCCTATGAGTTCAATCCGTACATGATGGATATGAAGCCGGAGTCGGACCTTCAGTCGCCTTCTCAGTTGTACCTGAGGGCTGGAGCGGGATACACGCTTCATCCTGTCTTTGACCTGATCTGGTCTCCGGACATAAAAGGAGCGTTCAGTGTGGATGTCTATGGCATGCACAGGTCTTATGTGGGAGAGTACAGGCCTCTGATGGGGCACGAAGGTTACAAAGGTTATGACCTTCTTTCCAAGGCCGGAGCGGATTTCGGATATGACTGGGAAAAGGTTGCCCTTGATTTCGGAGCGTCGTATTATGGTCTGGCGGTCAAGGATTTCGCCCGCAAACGCTCCTACAATGCTCTGGATGCGTATCTCTCGGTGAAATCCAAGTCATTGTGGCCTAAACATTTCATGTATGATGTCTCGGCTTCATACAGATATGCTGACGATGCTTCTGTCCTTTCGCTGACAGAGCATGACTTTTCTCTTGATGCCTCTTTCGGTCCAAGTTTCAACAACAGCAACAAGGTATTCTTCGACCTTGGAGTGGAGATGAATTCATGCACCTGCGCAGATGTCCTGGACTTCAAGACTGCCCGTTTCTATCTTGTCCCTCACTATGTCTACAACAAGGGCATACTTCATCTGGATCTCGGATTCCGGCTTTCTGCAGTATTGCCTACAGGTGACAAGGTGAAGAATCAGGTGATATATCCGGACCTGCACATGGATGTGGATGTGATCCGTGATGCAATGAGATTATATGTGAATGTCGGCGGAGGAGAGAAACTTAACGGTTACGCCTCTCTTCTTGAGCGAAATCATCATGTGGACCTGAACTATGGCATGAACGGCCATGCTTCCCTCATGCTGCCGTCTGTTGAGAGGATTTCTGCGGAACTGGGCTTCGAAGGGCGTATCTCAGGATTCTTCAGTTATAACCTCAGGGGAGGGTATTCGAACTATGCTTATGCTCCGCTTGACGGTCTGATGACTGTTTCTGCCGGAGTGATGCCGTTTATAGGGTATTCGCCATATCAGAATGCCTATGCGGCACTTGACTGGGACCTCAATTTCCAGAATGTGCGTTTTGACGGAACTTTTGAATATAATCATGTCTGGGGACTTGAAGGTTCGTCCCTCCTTGCCCCTTCCGAACTGACCGGTGACGCTGAGGTCCTTTATAACTGGAGGAAAAGGGTATATGCCGGCGTGGACTGTCAGTTCGCTATTGCAAGAAGCAATGGAAACGGCATGAAGGTACCCGGATATGCCGATCTGGGAATATATGGTGAATATGCGATGAACAGAAACATATCCTTCTGGCTACGCGGAGGAAATCTGCTGAATATGGAAATACAGAGATCTCTTCTTTTTGCGGAAAAGGGGATAAATTTTACAGCAGGAATCTGCTTGAATTTCTAGGAAAAATTGCTATATTTGTCCGTTTGAATTAACGAGAAAAAGTAAATGAAAGATATGAGTGAGGAAGTAATCAGCAACCCTTCTGCGGAGCAGTACTCCGCGAATAGCATTCAGGTCCTCGAAGGACTTGAGGCAGTGAGAAAGAGACCGTCGATGTACATCGGAGATGTGGGCGAGAGAGGTCTCCATCATCTTGTATATGAGGTGGTTGACAATAGTATCGATGAGGCTCTTGCCGGATACTGTACCCATATAGAAGTTTCCATCAATGAGGATAATTCCATTACTGTAAAGGATAACGGCCGTGGTATTCCTACGGGCATGCATGAAAAGGAGAACAGGTCTGCTCTCGAAGTCGTGCTCACCGTACTCCATGCCGGCGGAAAGTTCAGCAAGGACAGTTACAAGGTTTCCGGAGGTCTCCACGGTGTGGGTGTATCCTGCGTGAACGCATTGTCCGACTATCTGAAGGCTGAAATCCATCGTGAAGGAAAGATTTTCGTCCAGGAATATTCGCAGGGTAAGCCGTATAAGCCGGTAGAAGTGGTCGGAGATGCAGATGATACAGGTACAATGGTGACATTCCATCCGGATCCTGAGATCTTCCAGGTGACCACGGTGTACAAGTACGACACACTTGCTGCGCGTCTTCGTGAACTTGCATATCTCAACAAAGGTATTCATCTGAGCCTTACCGACAGGAGGACTCTGGTGAACGATTTGGACGAGAATGGAAACGAACTTGAGACGACACACTATAGAAGCGATATATTCTATTCGAAGGAAGGTCTCAGGGAGTTTGTCGAGTATCTTGACGGTGGTGCGGAGAAACTTATCGAGAATCCTGTATATCTGGAGACAGACAAGATCATCCCTATCGAGATCGCTCTGCAGTACAACACAAGTTACACAGAGAAGATATATTCTTACGTAAACAATATCAACACAATCGAAGGAGGTACGCATCTCCAGGGCTTCAAGATGGGTCTTACAAGGACTCTGAAGAACTATGCCGAAAAGGCCGGCATGCTCGCAAAACTCAAGTTCGATCTTGCTGCCGACGACTTCCGTGAAGGTCTGACCGCAGTGGTTTCCGTGAAGGTGGCCGAGCCTCAGTTCGAGGGACAGACCAAGACCAAACTCGGAAACGGTGAGGTCGTTTCTGCTGTGTCACAGGCTACCGCATCTGCTCTCGAGCAGTATCTTGAGGAGAATCCTAAGGAGGCTAAGATGATTGTAGAGAAGGTGATTCTCGCAGCCACAGCACGTCATGCTGCCCGCAAGGCACGTGAGATGGTTCAGAGGAAGACCGTGATGTCCGGTGCCGGAATGCCTGGTAAACTTGCCGACTGCTCTTCAAGGGATCCGGAGGTCTGCGAACTCTTCCTTGTCGAGGGAGACTCGGCGGGCGGTACTGCAAAGCAGGGACGTGACCGTATGACACAGGCCATCCTTCCTCTCAGAGGTAAGATTCTCAATGTGGAGAAGGCTATGGAGCACAGAGTTTTTGAAAGTGAGGAAATCCGAAACATATATACTGCCCTCGGAGTCACAGTCGGTACTGAAGAAGACAGCAAGGCACTCAACCTGAGCAAACTGCGCTACCATAAGGTAATCATAATGACAGATGCCGACGTGGACGGAAGCCACATCGCCACTTTGATCCTGACATTCTTCTTCAGATATATGATTGACCTGATAAAGAACGGATATGTATATCTTGCGACTCCGCCTCTTTATCTCGTGAAGAAGGGCAAGGAAGAAATCTACTGCTGGACTGAGGCTCAGCGTAAGGAGGCAACTCTCCAACTCGGAAAAGGTTCGGACAAGGGAGTCTTCGTACAGCGTTACAAAGGTCTTGGAGAGATGAGCGCGGAGCAACTTCAGAGTACTACGATGGATCCGGAGAAGCGACTTCTCCGTCAGATAACAATCGAGAATGCTGCCGAGGCCGAGCGTACGTTCTCAATGCTTATGGGTGACGATGTGCCGCCACGCCGCGAGTTCATCGAACAGAACGCCCACTACGCCAACATTGACGCATAATCGTTTTCCGCTCCAGTCGGGGCGGAAAAACTTTATAAACATGTAACTGCATGATGGAAAAGAAATATTTCCCGCGAAAATTCAGAGTCTACCTGCCGCTTATCCTGTTGCTGGTTCTTCTTGTATTTCTGATGCCATGGGCGTCAAAATTCAGTTATGACTATAAGAAAGGCGATACCTGGATGTACGAGACGCTTGTCTCCCAGTTTGACTTTCCGATTCTGAAGACCGAGAGACAACTCGCTGAAGATATTGAGAAGGCATCATCTCTTGTTGTTCCTTATTATCGTCACGATGCTTCGGTCTACAGAAGGACGGCCGACGCTCTTGCGAATGCCCCTCTCGGAAAACTCGAAGTGTACAGGAGCAACATAAATTCTGAACTTGCAGAAATATATTCCAAAGGTATAGTGACTGCTTTTCAGAATCAGAAAGACTCTTCCGTGTCGAAGATCCTGCTGGTCGAGAGAAACAGGAAGACGGAAAAACTTCCCAAGGCTGAGGTCTATACTCTCGATGCCGCGCAGAAGCAACTCTATGACAGGATTTCAGCACAGGTGCGAGTTTCCGGATTCGATTCCCTGTATAATGCTGCGGGGCTGTCGAGGTTCATAGAACCGGATCTTATTTTCGATTCCCGTGCTACGGACCTTATGCACAAGGAAAGTCTCGAGAACATTTCCCGTACGCAGGGAGTGTTCCGTGCAGGTCAGACCATAATATCCAACGGCGACATAATCACAGCGGAGGCTGTCCAGATTCTGGACTCCTACAAAGCGGAGTATGATGCAAGTGTAGGTTATGACGGCAATCCGGTATTTCTCTGGCTAGGCAACTTCCTCGTTTCCCTTTGTCTCGTGGTGCTTCTTTTCCTCGCGATATACTACTGCAACTGGAAGATATTCACCGAATACAACAAGTATCTTTACCTCCTGCTTGTCTTCACTATAGCAGCGGTAGGGGCGTCTCTTGCCGCAAGATTCAATTCGGACATATTCTATATGCTTCCGTTTACACTGGTGGCACTTTATCTGCTGGCGTTCTTCAAGAAGAGAATGGTCTTCATAATGTACTTCCTTTCCCTTCTGCCGGTTCTGCTTTTCGCTCCGGAGGGAGTGGAGACTTTCGTGGTCTATCTGGTTGCGGGTACCGTGGGAATGTTCGTGTTTGAAAAATTCAACAGGGGATGGCTCCAGTTCGTGACTGCATTCATCGTGTTCATTGTGATGGTGATCGTCTGGGTGGCATTCCGGTTTGTCGAGGGACTGGACAGTCTGCATGATTACGGGGTGGTGATAGATATGGCTCTGGGTGCGCTTCTCCTGGTGGCTGGTTACCCTCTGATATATCTTTTTGAAAAGATTTTCATGCTTGTCTCTGCCTCCAAACTTGTGGAATTGAGCGATACAAGCAACACCCTTCTCAGAATGCTTGCAGACAAGGCTCCAGGTACATTCCAACATTCCCTTCAGGTGATGAACCTTGCTGATGCTGCGGCACGGTCGATTGATGCATATGTGCCTCTGGTGCGTGCAGGAGCCTTATATCACGACATCGGAAAGATTGCCAATCCACAGTGCTTCACGGAAAACGAGACTCCTGGCATACGTTTCCATGCGGACCTGACACCTAAGGAAAGCGCCCAGGAGATCATAAGACATGTCTCGGACGGTCTTGCCCTGGCTGACAGATATGGCCTGCCTGAGGTACTCAAGGATTTCATAAGGACTCATCACGGAACCACCAATACGGCATATTTCTACAATAAATATCTTAACGATGGCGGTGATCCGGATGATGTCGCAGAATTCTATTATGACGGAGTGAAGCCGACCACAAAGGAGCAGGTGATACTTATGCTCTGCGATACCATCGAGGCTGCCTCAAGAAGTCTGAAGGATTATTCTCCGGAGAATGTGTCTTCGCTTGTGGACAGGATAATCGAAGGAAAGGTGGATGATTGCCAACTTTCGAATGCGGACATTTCTCTAAGGGAACTGAATATTCTCAAGGATGTGATCAAGTCATACCTCATGCAGATGCATCATTCCCGCGTGGCTTATCCCAAGAGGAAGGTCAGAAAATGATATTTTGAAATATCCTGCAGAATGATTAAATTTGCGCGCTAAAATTTGGCGACCCTCAAAAGGAAGAAAAATATTAAAAAATATAGTAAACATGAAAATTGAACAGAACAGAATCGATGATCTGAACATCGAACTTTCACTTTCAGTGACCAAGGACGATTATTCGGACAGCAGAAAGAAGAGACTTAACGACTACAGGAAGAAGGCTGAGATCAAGGGCTTCAGAAAGGGTATGGTACCTATGTCTCTCGTAGAGAAGATGTATGGCCAGACTGCGCTTGTCGATGCAGTGAATGATGTTATTTCTGAGGGACTTAACAATTTCATCCAGGAGAACAATTTCCGTGTTCTCGGCGAGCCGCTCCCTAGCGAGGAACACATCCAGAACGAGTGGAATGACGGAAATGACTTCAACTTCAAGTTCGACCTTGCTCTCAATCCTGAGGTTTCATTCGAACTCTCAAGCGCTGATGAGGTTGTTTACTATACAATCACAGTGACAGAGGCTGCAAAGAATGAGATGAAGAACAATCTTCTCAAGCAGTATGGCTCACTTGAAGACGGAGAGGCAGCAAAGGAAGATGATTTCATCATCGTGGACTTCGAGCAAGGTGACATGAAGGTAGAGGGTACTTATGTCGCTCTCCGCAATGTCTCTCAGGCTGCAAGGGCTTCATTCGTAGGTGTGAAGAGCGGTGACGTTCTTGACGTGAACGTAAATGAGGCATTTGAGAATGAGACAGACCGTTCGTCAATGCTCAAGGTAAGCAAGGAGGAGATGGCAAATCTCGACCCTATGTTCAAGATGACCGTGAAGAATGTGAAGACATTCGTGAACGCTCCTCTCACTGAAGAGACTTTCGAGAAGATTTTCGGTGTGAAGACAGAGGCTGAGTTCGATGCTAAGGTAGAGGAAAGAATCCGCGCTGAGTATGCTCAGGAGGCTGATTTCCGTTTCTCAAAGGATGCAAAGGCATTCCTTCTTGAGAAGGCGGGTGTTACAGTGGCAGAGAAGTTCCTCAAGAGATGGGTATATGTAGTGAACGAAGGAAAGTTCACAATGGAAGACATCGAGAAGGACTGGGATCTCTTCATCGCAGACTACAAGTGGCAGATGGTCCGCTCATATCTCATGAACAAGTATGAAGTGAAGATTGAGGAGGCTGACCTTCTTGCAAGCGCAAAGGGATTCGCCGCATATCAGTTCGCAATGTACGGTATGAACAATGTTCCTGACGAGCAACTCGAGTCATTTGCAAAGAACATCCTTTCACAGGAGGAGCAGGGCAGAAGGATTCTCGATCAGGTAGAGAACGAGAAGACATTCGCTGCTGTACGTAATGTGGTTACCCTCAAGAAGAAGAAGATCTCGGTTGAGAAATTCCGCGAGTTGAAATAATTTACGCAGGCCGGCTCGCAAGAGTCGGCTTTTTTTATATAATCATGAACAAGGAATTCGATAAATACGCACGTCTCGAGCATGGAATCAGTTCTATGACGATGCACCGCTATCAGTCGGTCCTCGACGGATATATCAATCCGACGATCATCGAGGAAAGAAAACTTAATGTCGCGTCTATGGATGTGTTCAGCCGTCTTATGATGGACAGAATCATATTTCTGGGCGTTCCTATCGATGACGATGTGGCAAATATAATCCAGGCACAGTTGCTTTTCCTTGCGTCGACCGATAATTCAAGCGATATATCCCTTTACCTGAACACACCTGGCGGACAGGTTTCGTCCGGTCTCGGCATATATGACACGATGCAGATCATAGAGCCTGATGTCGCTACCATATGTACGGGAATGGCTGCATCCATGGGTTCGGTACTTCTTTGTGCAGGTGCGCCGGGCAAGAGGTCAGCGTTGAAACATTCGAGAGTGATGATCCATCAGCCTCTCGGTGGCGCACGTGGCCAGGCATCCGATATATTGATAGCCGCACAGGAGATCGAGAAGACAAGGAAGGAACTATATACGATAATATCAGAGCATTCGGGTCAGCCGATTGAAAAGATATATGCAGACGGAGACCGCGATTTCTGGATGACATCCCAGGAGGCGCTCGAGTATGGTATGATTGACGAGATACTTACAAAGAAGAGATAATGGCAAAGTCGGACAAACATACCAGATACTGCATGTTCTGCGGAAGGAGCGAGAAGGAAGTCCCTCTCCTGCTTCAGGGAATGGATGCATGCATATGCTCGGATTGTATAAAGATGGCTCAGGACTATATCGACGAAGTCAATGCTCCTCTTCAGGCCAGAACTCTCGGAAAGATAGATTCTCTCAAGAAACCTCATGAGATACATGAGTTCCTCGACCAGTATGTGATAGGTCAGGACCGGGCAAAGAAACTGCTCTCGGTCGCTGTCTATAACCATTACAAGAGGATAAACCACAATGTGGATGAGGTCAAGGATCTTGAACTCGAAAAGTCCAACATACTGATGGTGGGACCTACCGGTACCGGTAAGACTCTGATGGCCAAATCTATAGCCAAACTTCTCGATGTTCCGTTCACTATTGTGGATGCGACTGTTCTTACAGAGGCAGGATATGTGGGAGAGGATGTCGAGAGCATATTGACAAGACTTCTTCAGGAGGCAGACTTTGACGTTGCCAAGGCAGAGAGAGGTATTGTGTTCATTGACGAGATAGACAAGATAGCACGTAAGAGCGACAATCCTTCCATCACCCGCGACGTTTCCGGAGAGGGTGTGCAGCAGGCAATGCTGAAACTTCTCGAAGGTGCTGTGGTGAATGTTCCGCCAAAGGGCGGCAGGAAGCATCCGGAACAGGAGTTTCTGCATGTGAATACACAGAATATACTCTTTATCTGCGGAGGTGCATTTGAAGGTATAGAAAGAAAGATCGCTCAGAGACTCAATACGCAGGTGATCGGTTTCAGCGTCTCAGGCAAGAAGCAGATCGATAAGGAAAATCTTCTTCAATATGTTGAGGCGCAGGACCTCCGTTCTTATGGTCTCATTCCTGAAATAATCGGACGTCTTCCTGTAATAACCTATCTTGACCATCTCGACAGAGACGCCTTGAAGAGGATACTTACCGAGCCGAAGAATGCGCTTATGAAGCAGTACGAGAAGATGTTCGAACTCGACGGTATTGCTCTTAAGGTGGATCCTGAAGTTCTCGATCTGATCGTTGACACATCTATAGAGAACCGTCTTGGTGCACGCGGATTGCGTTCCATCTGCGAGAAGATAATGACCGATGCAATGTATGACGCACCGACATCCGGAAAGAAGACCTTCCGTCTTACCCTCAGATATGCAAAGGAAAAACTGCAATAATATGAAACAATACATTCAAACTAACAACCAACGTTTTCTGGACGAACTCTTTTCTCTCCTGAGAATACCGTCAGTCAGTTCACTGGAGAAGCACAAAGGTGACATGCATAAGTGTGCAGAACGCCTGGTGGAACTGTTGACAGAGGCAGGAGCAGACCACGCAGCGGTATATCCGACTGCGGGACATCCGGTCGTATACGGTCATAAGACCGTCGATCCGTCGCTTCCTACCGTGCTTGTGTACGGACATTATGATGTTCAGCCGGTCGATCCCATAGAACTTTGGCATTCGGACCCGTTCGAACCTGAAATACGTGACGGTGCAATCTATGCCCGTGGCGCAAATGATGACAAAGGTCAGTTGTTCATGCATATCAAGGCCTTTGAGTTTCTCGTGCGTACAGGCACTCTGAAGCATAATGTGAAGTTCATTCTTGAGGGTGAGGAAGAGATAGGCAGTCCGTCTCTCGCAGCATGGGCTTCTGCAAACAAGGAACTTCTAAAGGCTGATATCATCCTTGTGTCAGACACTACAATGATCTCTGAATCAGTGCCTTCCATCAACTGTGGAATGCGTGGACTTTCATATGTGGAGGTAAAGGTGACAGGACCGAACAAGGATCTTCATTCAGGACATTACGGCGGTGCTGTGGCAAATCCTATAAACGTGCTTTGTGATATGATATCATCCCTCATCGATCAGGACGGACATGTCACGGTCAAGGGTTTCTATGATGAGGTCGTCGAACTTTCTGCAGAGGACAGGGCAAAACTTTCCCGTGCCCCATTCGATATTGAAGAATATAAGGAATTCCTCGATATCAAGGAAGTCAAAGGCGAGAAAGGTTATACCACTCTCGAGCGTACCGGCATACGTCCATGTCTGGATGTGAACGGAATATGGGGTGGATATACAGGTGAAGGAGCAAAGACTGTGCTCCCGTCTGTCGCTCATGCCAAGATATCGATGAGGCTTGTACCGAATCAGGACAGCGCTACCATAACACGACTTTTCGAGGAGCATTTCAAGTCTATTGCACCTGATTATGTCAAGGTGGAAGTCACACCTCATCATGGTGGAGACGGCTTCCTCATTCCGATTTCCTCGCCTGCATACAAGGCTGCGGAGAAGGCTATGACAGAGGTCTATGGTGTGGAACCGGTTCCTTCACGAGGAGGTGGCTCGATTCCTATTCTGGCAGACCTCCAGCGTATACTCGGTATCGACCCGCTTCTTATGGGATTCGGCCTTGAACGTGACACAATCCATTCGCCTAATGAGAGTTACCTTCTGAAGCAACTCTATGCGGGAATGGAGGCGATTGCATTGTTTTACAGATATTATTAACAGATCCTCACGTCGCTTCGCTCCTCAGGATGACAGGTAAACGCTCCACTGTCAGTCTGAACGAAGTGAAGAATCTCAAAACTACAAGATTATGAACAGAAAAGAACTATACCACCAGATCCAGTCAAAGAAGAGCATGCTCTGCGTGGGTCTTGATGTAGACTTCAACAAGATGCCTGAACATGTGAAGGCATTGGCAGGAAGCGGTGAACTTGCCATCAAAGGTGAACTTTACAAAGGAAAGGCTCGTTCCATCATAGAATTCAACAAGGCCATCGTTGATGCTACAGCACCTCATTGTGTGGCTTATAAGCCGAATCTTGCTTTCTATGAGTGCTACGGAATAGAAGGTATGCGTGCCCTCGACGCTACCGTAGATTACATAAGAAGCAAATATCCTGATATCTTCCTTATTGCAGATGCAAAGAGAGGAGATATCGGCAACACTGCAAAGATGTATGCGAAGGCATTCTTTGAGGAAATGGATTTCGATGCTGTGACGATAGCACCTTATATGGGCGCAGACAGTGTCACTCCTTTCCTTGAATACAAGGATAAATGGGCGATCGTACTCGCTCTCACATCTAATGCGTCTGCCTATCAGTTCCAGACTGCGCAGAAAGACGGGAAGCCTCTTTATCAGGCGGTTATGGAAGAAATGATGGAGATTTCCACTCCGGACAACATGATGTTCGTGGTAGGCGCTACCAAGGCTGACAAACTTCAGGAACTCCGCAGTTTCTGTCCTGACAACTTCTTCCTTGTTCCCGGTGTAGGTGCACAGGGTGGCTCTGCAGAGGAAGTGATCGCAAACGGTGCAAATGACCATGGCGGACTTCTCATAAACTCCTCACGCGGAATCCTCTTCGCTGACAGTACTGAGAACTATGCTAAGGTGGCGGCACAGGTAGCGGCAACGACTGCAAACCTATAATGCCTTAAGAAAGAATTCCTTGCACATCCTTCGGCTTATGTCGTAGGATGTGCATGTCGTTTTATGGTCTGTGCGGTCTACATCGGTAAGGTCACAGACATATAACTTGTCTATCAGAGAAAGATACATTATTGAATATTTGACATCCAGGTGCCGCTGAAGTTCGCTGGTATATTCCATTGTCAATATCACTTCATCTTCCGTCAGGTCGTCCTTGCAGAATATGTAAAGTCCGAATTCATCAAATTCTCCATAGAAGCCGGAGGCGACCTTACCTACCTTGCTCTCAATTATGCGCCTTAGAGGCTGTGCAAGAGACCAGTACTCATATTCAAGATGTCCGACATATTTTCCGTCCTGAAGACCGTAGCCGTATCCGCTTCGGAGGATCTGAGCCACCTCTTCACGGTCTTTGTCCTGAATCTGAAGCCCAGCCATTTCCTTAAGCATGGTGAGTGCTGCCTCCTTGCGTGGCTCCATCGCACGGGTCACCTCGATCCCAAGGCTCCTGTCAGGCTTCTGCAGGTCTGGTCTGTCCTCGTTGACAAGGTCACTGTATGCGTCTCCCAGAATGGTCTCAAGAGTTATCTGCGCATATCTTTCAAAAAAGCAGGTATCGAATTTTCTCATGAAGGCAAATTTATATATTTTCCTTAGAAAATTCATTACTTTTGTACCGGGATTGTGGATAAGGGAATCCGGTGCGAATCCGGAACTGTGCCCGCAGCGGTAATTTCTGATTGCCCCGCATCATGCCATTGCAGCAGGTTGCTGTGAGAAGGCGCGGAGGTCCGGTCCGACCGGTAGGAACAAGTCCGAAGACCTGCCATAGTCAAGTCTCACAAATGAAGCCCGGGGGCAGGTTTCTGTAATGGCGCAAACAAATGTTCAATTCAATTCTTTTTGCGGCAGGCATGCTTCTGTCTGTTCTGCCGTATGGCTCTCAAGAGCCTCTGACTGATTCACTTCATGCTGTGACAGTCACTGCAGACAAGGGTGTCATCGTATCCCGGAAAGATTCAGTAAAAGTTAAACATTGCTACGATGTATCCGAGGCACTCCTCAGATGTCCCGGACTCTTTGTAGGCGACAACGGCGGCATGTCCGGACTTAAGACCGTGTCACTGAGAGGACTAGGAACTGCACATACATCCATTTATATAGATGGAGTGCGTGTGGGTAATCTTCAGTCAGGGCAGAACGACTTGGGCATGCTTGATGCCTCCATGCTTTCATCCGTAGCGGTGGATTATGCTCAGAACAGCATATCATTCGACACTGAACGTCCGCAGTTCGGTTCTCTTCCTTTTTCTGCAAAGGTGGGTATGTATGCCGGATCTTTCGGAACTTATCTGCCTTCTGCATCGTTCGGATTCCGTCTTTCCGACTCATATGTCCTTTCTGCAAGTGCTTCAGGAGTATTCAGCAAGGGAAATTTCAGATATGGCGACAATGCTGTCAGGACCAACAATGATTTGACCCAAGGACGCGCTTCACTTGACCTTTGGGGAGTATATGCGGGCGGGGACATGCATGTCAAGGCATATTACAATGATGTCTCAAGAGGTGCTCCAGGATCGGTGGCCTATCCGTCCGACGACCGGCAGAAAGACCGTAATGCATTTGTCCAGGGTGTTTTCAGAAAGAGTTTCTCTTCTCTGTATTCCCTGAATGTGAGTGCAAAAGGGGCATATGACCATATATTTTATACCAGTTCATATGGGGACAGCAGTTATGATCAGGCAGAAGTTCAGGTGAATACCTCCCATTTTTTCCGTCTTTCCGACAGATGGAGCCTCTCTGCTGCAACCGACCTTCACTGGGATGGCCTGTATTCCACATCATACGATGCATCAAGGACAGCGGTTTTCACTTCTGTGTCATCTTCATACAGGTACGGAATACTCTCTGCCGATATTGCAGTGGAGTACTATGGAACATTCGACAATGGGCAGATGTCAAGACATGCCTGGTCTCCGTCCTTCGACCTTAGGGTCAGTATCACTGAAGAACTCGAGTTCACTGCTTTCGGCAGGAGAGCCTATCGTGTACCTGTGTTCAATGAACTGTACTATGTCGGATTCGGCAATCCGGAACTCCGGCCGGAGGACGCCTGGCTTGCAGATATGGGTTTCGAATATGACGATGATATAGACCTGTCATCTGCCGGATCTTTGAAAGTCAAGGCAAAATTCAATGGATTCTGCAATTTTCTTAGGGATAAGATAATATCCGCTCCATCTCCGGAAGATCCGAACATCTGGGCACCTTACAATATAGGCAAAGTCCGTTCTACCGGTCTTGATGCACTTTGCGGAGTCGTTTACAGGACCGGTGACCTTTCATTGGGAGCAGACCTCAGGTATTCCTTCCAGTCTGCGGTCGACAACGCTAACGGAGGACAGGTGCCATATATAGCGAAACATACTGTCAATATCGACGCAGATGCTTCATGGAGGCTCTGGAGGCTTTTTGCCATATGGCAGATGCGCTCCGGAAGATGTGATTCCTACGGAGATATGCCCGATTGGAATACTCTTGATATATCCTTCGGCAGATCCTTCAGGTTGGACGGCACTAGTGAAATCATGCTTAAACTCTCTGCAAGAAATGTATGTGACAGCAGATATGAGGTAACAAGCGGCTATCCGATGCCGGGAAGAAGCATCATGGGTGGATTTGAATATAGATTTTAAAAGCAATAGGTAATGTTGAGTCTTTTATATGTTATCATATCCGGCATCGCTCTGCCTATAGGCGGTATACAGATGCAGTATCTGTGGCGGAATCAGTTGGGAGATGTGTACAGTCTCGGACTGGGAAGTGCAGCATGTCTTGGTGCCGCTGTCGCTACGATGACAGGATGGTGCTCGCTTACACTTGGCAGTTTCATCTGCACTCTGATCTGCACTGCGGTCTGTTTTGCGGTAACATTGAAGGTGTCAACCCAGAATCTCATCACATTCGGAATACTTTTCGGAACATTCATCGGCTCTCTCGGCACCATTGTCGTGACAAACGCTCCAAGCGGAGATCTTCTCAGACAGTACTACCTGTGGGGAGCGGCAAATTTCAATCTGGAAGGAGTCACTCCAGGAGACATCGTGTTCTCTCTGGTTCTTTTTGCAACAGGACTTTTTACTGCTCTGGCATGCTCGGGACCTCTGACAAGGCATTTCAATGGTGAAATTGAATTGTCCTCAATGACCAAGGCCCTGCTTCTGGTCAGCATAATGTTCCTGGTGACCAGTTCGGTTTCCATATGCGGACCGATAGGATTCATATCCCTGGGCGTGCCTAATCTTAGCAGAATTATATGCCGAAGCACTGACATACGGAAGCACTATCTGATATCTTCATCCATGGGAGTGGGACTTCTTCTGGTCACATACCTTGTGGTAAGATATGTCAATTTCGGAATATATCTTCCGATAAGTGCCACTATGGCCATCATAGCGCTTCCCCTTATGGCCGTTCTTTTTATAAGAAAGTAGCATCTGCCGTATTGCCTTTTCTTACGGAAAAACCTATCTTTGCCTAATTGGAATAGTCTTTTAACCTATTGCGATAAAGATGCGTTCTTTCCATAGGATATTTCTTCTGATTCTGGTGTGCATTCCCTTTCATATGCAGGCCGGAACCGGTGTGTCAGATACCCTGAAGGTTTATTTCCGGCAGAACGAAAAGCAGTGGAACCAGGACTACAGGTACAACGGACTGCGTCTGGAGCAGTTTCTGGATAATTATCGCCGTCTGAGAGAAGAACCGATATTCCGCTCGAAGGCAAGAATCCATATTTATTCAGGATGTTCTCCGGAAGGAAGATATAAGTCCAATATGAGGCTTCTGGGAATGAGGGTGGAAAGCCTTAAGTCCGTCCTAGTGGAGAAGTACGACATTCCTGATTCCCTGATCGTCGAGGATTTCCGTGGAATCAACTGGGAGAGACTCTCGCAAATGGTCATTGCTGATCCTGCTGTCCCTTTCAAGGATGAGGTTCTGACTCATCTGCAGGCCCCGGAAACAGTGGTCAACAGTGAAGGAAAACTGGTGGAAGTCAGAAAGTTGAGGCTGATATACCTTAGAGATAGCGAACCGTGGGAATATATGTATGAACATTTCTTCCCGCATCTTCGCCATTTTGAAATGTATTTTGGAGTGGACCGGAATCAATATGCTGCGGAACTCCACAGGATGAGTACTCTGATAGCCCCTTCGCCTGCAGTTGCCATGAAGGAATGTACACTGGCAGAGCCTCTGATTCACCAGACATACATGGCTCCGGAAAAGAAGAAGACTCAGCCAAAGAAGTCCTCACCGGACGGCTTCTGCATGGGAATCAAGACGAATCTTCTCTATGATGTTCTTCTTACACCGAACCTGGGACTGGAGTTCCACCTCGGCAGAAGATGGTCATTGGGGATGAACGGAATGTTTGCCTGGTGGAATTACGAGCCGTGGCACTGGTACCATCGCATATACGGAGGTGACGTGGAGATAAGGCGTTGGATGGGACCGAAATCCAGGCTTGCCCCTCTTCAAGGCTGGCACATCGGCATATACGGTCAGGCTATTTCCTATGATTTCTCCTTCCGCGACAAAGGGTTCATGGGTGAACGCTTATCATATGCCGGAGGTCTTGCTGTAGGCTACTCGGCGCCTGTCACGGAGAGGATGAATATTGACTTTACAGTCAATCTCGGATATTTTACCGGAGAATATAAGGAGTATTTTCCTGATGACGGAGAATATGTCTGGAAATCGACGGTGCCGTTGAAATATTACGGTCTCACCAAGGCGGAAATATCTCTTGTATGGCTTCTGGGACGCAGATAAATATAATAAAATACGCAGTTGCTATGAAAAAACATGTTCTTCTTGTTCTTTCCATGCTGATGGCATTGTCAGCGTGTGACAAGTCTGATGTAAACACAAATCTGAAGATACCTGTTTCCAAAGGTGACAGGATATATATGTGTGATGGCTTGAACTACTCGTATGACTCTAGGGGCAATCTTTCCGGAATATCCGGAACATCAGATGCCATCTTTGCTGACGTGTACGATATTGATGTGAAATTCCAAACTGACCCGATAAGGATAGTGGAAACGTCACGGGCACCGGGTTATTCAGATGAATACATCATGTCCGATATAGTGCAGGATGCTTCCGGACGTCTTGTTTCTTATACATTGACCGGAAGTGTAGATTCTGACGAGGAGGTTTTTGACTGTCAGATGAAGTGCAGATTCGAGTACTCGGGAGACCATCTCGTGCTGTCTTCATTCGTAACGGAAGCGACAATCTATGATGTGGAATCCGATCAGACCTATACATATGGCGAGAATGCGGATTTTGCAAACACATGGGAGGACGGTAACCTGGTAAGATGCTCAGCAAGTATTGACTATGAAGAGGTCTGGCCTGATGGTACAGATGAAAGTTCATATGAGTTCATCAATGAGTTTTTCTATAGTGACGTAAAGAACACTTTCCGTCGCCTGGAACCCCTCGAGGCCTCTTATATCGGTCTCGATTACTGCATTGAATACGCATTTGCACAATTGGGATATTTCGGTGCGGGAAGTGCTGACCTTGTATCGGAAATAAAGGAAGATGGGCAGGTAGTTGTGAGGACCACGTATGATCTGAACGATAATGGAAGCATTTCGTGCATTTATGCAGACTTTTCTGATGATGTCAAGACTGTGTATGAATATTCATACTTGCCTACGAAGGCACTGCTCTTCACTCCTCCTGTCTGGAAAGAACCTGGTGTCGATGTCCCTTATGCCCCAAAGAAAGGGAGAATGAAGCATTGTCGTGGATATTACAGATAATATATAATTAAAAGTATATGAAAAGATATTTGATTGGCGGACTGTTCATGCTGTCCCTTATGACATTATTGACCGCTTCATGCAGTCAGACATGCGAGAAGATCACTACACCTCAGGAAGCCCTTGATGCTCTCCTTGAGGGAAATCTCAGATTTGTGGAAAACGAAAGGATTCATCCTAATACCGGACTTCAGCGTCTGGTGGAGACTGCTCCTCATCAGGAACCTTTCGCAGCCATTGTAGGATGCTCGGATTCCCGAGTCCCTCTGGAACTTATCTTCGACAGGGGAGTAGGTGACATATTCGCCATCAGGACTGCAGGAAACAATGTGGGTGGCGTGATGACGATGGGCAGTGTGGACTATGCTGTGGACCATCTCGGCGTGAAGGTACTCATGGTTCTCGGTCACAGTTCCTGCGGAGGTGTCACAAGTGCCATCACTCCGGGCGAACATCACGGACATATAGGTGAACTTCTGCATCAGATCCGGCATGATATCCCTCAGTTTGTCGGAAAACCTGAACTCCTTGATGATGCGATACGTCTCCATACTCTCAAACAGGTGGAGGATATTTTAGCCAATGAGACAGTTCAGGCAAAGGTGGAAGCAGGACTCCTGAAGGTGGTTCCGGCATTCTATGATATAGTTACAGGTAGAGTGGAGGTTATCCGCTGATATATAAGTGAATAGTTTATGAAAAGGATATTTTTATCTCTGACTTCATTGGTTGTTGCATTCAGCATCGCTTCATCATGCGATATGCTCGGGGATCTTATAGGTGACGATGTCCAGGACGACGACAAGGAGAATGTGGGTGACGGCAGCGGTGAAGGCGAGGAAGATAATGTCGGTGGTGTTCCGGACAAGGAGGAGCCTCTTCTTGAGGTCACCTCGGAACTTCTTCCTTTGCCTTCAAATGCATGTGATGGCGAATTTTCCTTCTTTACCAATTGCGAGTGGCGATTGGTTCCGGACCCTGATATAGATTGGATGACCTTCGAAATTACAGAAGGAGAAGCAGGACATCATACCATCTTCTTCTATCTGCTTGAAAACACTGATTATGATGAGAGAAATGCAAAGTTTACCATATGTTATGGCGGACGCGAGTCCGATTTTGTCTTCTATCAGAACCAGAAGGATGCTATCGTCATCTCACAGTCCAAGGTGGAAGTACCTGTAGACGGAGGTGTATTCGACATAACTGTAGATTCCAATATCGAAGTGTCGGTGGCAAACAGCGACTCAGACTGGCTGCACCAGATCCAGACCAAAGGACTTGTTTCCAATGTGTATACATTCCGGGCAGATCCTTCCGAACTGCCGGAGTCAAGGCATGCTCAGATATTTGTGTCATATCTTGACATGCAGGAGATAGTCGATGTGTATCAGGCTGGAGAAGAAGTGTTTGTGCTTTCAGAAAAGTCATTTGTCGTTCCGTCGTCTGCATCTGAGATCAAGATTGACGTGCGCAGCAATATGAATTTTGATTTCACCGTAAGTCAGCCATGGATAAGCGAATTGAGGACAAGGAGCATATCCAGTGTCACAAAGGCATTCTCGATTGAGGAAAATCCTGACCATGACGCCCGTGAGGCTCAGATAGTCTTCACCACATCAAAAGGCAGGTGTGATACCGTGACAGTCATTCAGGCCCAGAAGGATGCCATCGTGCTTGCTCAGACTCAATATGATATGCCTTCTGCAGGAGGACTTCTGGAGTTCAATGTAGCGTCGAATGTGGATTTTGACGTGGAATGTCAGGCGGATTGGATCAGCAGGGTACAGACCAGGGGACTCTCGGACAGACTTGTCTCCTTTGAGGTCCGGTCCAATGACGTGGAGAACAGCACTCCTCGCCAGGCACTTATAACCTTTTCGAAAGGTTCTATAAGTCAGCAGGTTACTGTAAATCAGGCGGCCTCTTCAAGAAGGTCTCTTCATATCGCGCAGGCCGGTTCGTTGAAGACCCTCATCACAAAGGATGAACTCAAGACACTTACCGAACTTACCATCACCGGTCATATGAATCAGGATGACGTGGATATGCTTACTGCAGGTTACGGCATGTTCAACGGCGATGATTACGTCAGGATCGTGGATGCATATGTAGATGATTCCTACCGGATCAGAAAACTCGATCTGAGCGGAGTGACATTTGAAGATAATACCATTGACGGATTTATCCTGACCAATCTCGAGGAGGTGATTCTTCCGGAATCTCTCGAGGTACTCGGACCGCATGCTTTCGAATACTGCTGGAAACTCAAGGAAATCGATCTTGCCGGTCTTCCTGCCCTTCACTCGATTCTGGCGGAAGGAAGTACATCTTCTCTCTTCAGGACCATGCACCTTGACGGAGCATTCAAGGGATGTCTTCTTCTTGAGAATGTTACAGTTCCGTCCACAGTGACCAGATTTGTTTCCGGAGCGTTCTCCGACTGTACTTCTCTTGCAGAAATCAAGTTTTCAGAACCTTCTGCCATAGAAACATTCGAACTTTCGTATTCTGTTGAAAACAACGGATTGGGGATGGTAGGTGGAAGTCCTGCTCCGAGGGTGTATTACGGACTCTTCGAAGGATGTACTTCACTCAGGAGTTTCACAATCCCTTCGTCAGTGACAAGGTTGCAGCAGTATACGTTCAAAACCTGTCCGGTGGAAAGCATCGTCGTTCCAGAGACAGTCCGCATCGTTGAGGGTACGGGACTGTTCCAAGGATGTTCAAATCTTAGGACAGTGACACTTCCGTCATATGTTACAGAGATTTCAGACGATATGTTCAACGGCTGTTCTTCACTTGAGACCATCAATATGGAATCTCCTGTCAGGACTGTCGGAAACAGGGCTTTCAAGGGCTGTACCGGACTAAGTTCATTTGATTTCGCCTCTATGATAGAGATAGGAGAGTCGGCCTTCGAGGCTACTGGAATCGAAAGTTTTGACGCACCTGCGAACATGACGGAGATTCCTAAAGGACTTTTCATGAATTGCCTCAATCTGAAGTCTGTGGACCTTGCCGATGTTACCACCTTGGGTTATCGTGCCTTCTATGGCTGTACAGCATTGACGGAAGTGACTATCCCTGAAACTATTGAAGAGATAGAGTCTTCGGCATTCTGCTACTGCAGTTCCTTGAACAAGGTCAACTTCGAGGGCGAAAACGTCATGTTCCGGCACACTGCCAATCATCCTCCTTTCACGGGCACTGCGCTCAAGGAACTCGTCATTCCGGCAAAGGTCAGGACTGCTTACGCTCCTCAAGAGTTCCCGACTGTGGAAAAGGTGACTTTCGAGCCGGGTTCAGTCTGTGAGTCCTATGGATTCAATACGCCTCTGATATCCGGAATTTCTCTTCCTTCAGGTCTGAAGAAACTGGATGACTATACATTCCGAGACTGTAAGAATCTCAAGTCAATTGTGCTTCCTGACGGACTTCAATCTATCGGAAGATTCTGTTTTGATGGCTCTGCAGTAGAATCACTTGTCCTGCCTTCATCTCTTGAAGAACTTGGTCCCGAGGCATTGGCAGGAATGTCGCTCAAGACATTCACCGTTCCTTCCACAGTGAAGCATATCCGCCAGGGATGTTTCTACAACTGTACAGCACTGGAGGAACTCAACCTTCCTTCGTCATTGGAGTCTTTCGGAATCCCGGATCCTGATTATCCGTATACTAGTTATAAGGTTCTGGAAAACACCCTGCTGACCGAACTCGTCCTTCATGGTAAGAATCTTCTGCTCGGTAATTCGATCTGTCCGCAGTATCTCAGAAAACTGACTGTCGGCAACGATGTGGAGACAATCACCACCATAGTCTGGAACGAGACAAACGAATGGATAGATGAGTCCTATTCGCCGTTGAAAGGAAGCAATATCTATGAAATCGAGTATGAGAGCGGTTCTGTCCTCAAGTCTATAGAAGGCCTTTACAACAACTCTGCGGTACAGACGGTGGACAACCTGCCTTCGTCACTGAAACGTATCGGCCGTAACACTTTCGACCATTGCCCGAATCTGATCAAGGTCGTCATACCGGAAGGAGTCACATATCTTGGTGACTACTGCTTTAATTCCTGCACTAAACTCAAGGAGGTCGTTTTCCCTGAGTCTCTCGTGGAGTTTGGCCGGAATTGCTTTACAGGCTGTACTTCGCTTCCTGATGATTTTCCGCTTCCGGTGTCTCTGACAACAGCGGGCATCGGTACTTTCTCCGGATGTACATTCAAGAGCATGACCATTCCCGACGGATGGACTGCCATACCTGCAAATCTCTTTGCCGGTACAGGCATCATGTCCGTCACAATCCCTCAGACTGTGGCAGAAATAGGAAAGGAAGCGTTCTATAACTGCAAGGCATTGGAATCTGTCGATATGAATAAGGTCAGGACAATAGGCGAATCAGCATTCCGGTATTGTACTGCTCTTAAGTCAGTCTCTCTTCCGGAAAGTTGCGAAAGGATAGAATACATGACCTTCGCAGGCTGCAGTTCTCTTGAAGACATATCCATACCCGCTGTAAAAGTTATCGAAGAATCTGCATTCATAGACTGTACTTCATTGACAGACATTGCTTTGCCGAATACTCTCGAGACTTTGGGTGAGGGTGCTTTGAACAATACCGGCATCCGGCAACTCTATCTCAACGGTGCAGAGACATTATATGCGGAGATCACTGATTGTGAGATGGAGAAGATAACCATCTCCAAGAATATCAAGCATCTTGACGGTTCTCTGAGAATGACAGGTGTGGCAGGTTCCGGATACAATGAGGAGACAGGGGAAGGTTTCAATCTCATCGTGGAGTTCGAGAAGGAATCCCAACTTGAGACTTTCGGCAATTTCTTCGATTATTCATATATCGAGGAAATAAGACTGCCTGCATCAATCACTACGATTGACCATGGAACATTCACCGGATCCACCCTCAAGAGACTATATATGGAGGCAACTGTACCTCCGGATCTGAACGGAGTATTCCGTCCCGATTCATTCTACAGCGGCGAGTTCCGTATATACGTCCCACAAGGCAGCGAGGACCTCTACAGGACCTCCGACATATGGGCCGAAGAATACCCGGACATAATATTCCCGTATACGCTTTAACGGTCACCTCTATTTGAAGTGATTTTTATGAAAAGGATAATTTTTTACTACCTGTTGATCTTATCATCTTTGGGACTCTGCTTGGCGCAGGGTTCCAAAGATGAATCAGAGCAAGATTCCCGTAACGCTGCATGCTCGTTTTATACCGGTCATTGCGGAGAGCATGGTGCGGGATACTGCATGAACGAGAACGGACCGTCTGATTCTCTGGCGTTTGTCGGTGCTCCATGGCAGGTCACCGAACTTGGAAAGGGAGCAGTGGCCATGTATGCCCGGATTCCTATGTTCAATTCTATCCAGAGCGTCAGTGTCGTCAGATATCCTGCTGACAAGTTCCGTACAGAGATTCTCCACAGACCGAAGGATAAGGCTGGCAAGCCAAGTGAGGTGGGAAAGGAAATCGGTGCTTCGTTCATGATGAACGCAGGATATTTCCATGTAAAGGAACTGATTCCGAGTGTGTTCTTCAGAAACGGCAAGGAAATCTTGGGACATACACATCCTACTGAACTGTATAGGGTGGACGGAGTATTCGGATTTGAGGATGGCAAGGGCCATAAAATGGCAGTAGAACATTGTCCGGACTCGATGGATTATAAGGCTGTTACACGAAGGATGAAATCTGCAATGGCTTCCGGACCTCTTCTGATCCTGGATGGAGATATAGTTGTACCTGAACTGATGGGAGACAAGGCCGACGGCGATAATGTCTCAGCAATGGAAAAAGAGTCAAAGACCGGAAGCAAGATAAGAACCCATTACACTTCCGCACAGTTCTACGACCGCAGACATCCACGTACAGCGATAGGAAAAGATGATTCCGGTAACATCTATCTTGTGGTAATCGACGGAAGATTCAAAGGTTCTGCAGATGGCGCAAGCATATATGAAACAGCATATATCTGCCATCTTCTCGGCATGACTGATGCCATCAACCTCGACGGTGGCGGCTCATCAGCCCTGTGGACCAGCACCACAGGAGTAATATCATATCCTCGTGACAACAAGAAATTCGACCACGAGGGCGAGCGCTCCGTACCAAACCTTATAGCAGTCTTCTAAAATGCAACAAGAGCGGCTCCTCGAGGAGTCGCTCTTGTTATCTGTCTGGTAATCAGATGTTTTTCTAATATTCTTCCTCGTTGAAGAAAAAGTCATCCTTGGTAGGGTAGTCTGGCCAGATGTCTTCGATGCTTTCGTAGATTTCGCCGTCGTCCTCAAGTTCTTCAAGGTTTTCAACCACTTCGAGAGGTGCTCCGGAACGAGTGGCATAGTCGATGAGTTCCTCTTTTGTCGCTGGCCATGGAGCGTCTTCGAGACGGTATGCAAGTTCAAGTGTCCAATACATAGTCTTATTTGTTTAAATTATTAATAATCAATATTTTTGGCAGTATCTACTGCATTAGGGGCGGCAAAGATAGATAAAAAAATCTATATTGCAGTTCTTTTTGCTATTTTTGCACAAATTTTTTACTTTTATGACCCGGCGGATGGGTGCAATATTCATACCAACAAACCTTCCCGCTATTGACTGACATAAATTCTTACGAGAAATGGCATATATCAAGGACGAAAGATACGATGAGCAGACTACTGCCGCGATTGCTGAACATTATAGGGAGATTCTCCGTCTTCTTGGTGAAGACCCTCAGAGAGAGGGACTTGTGAAGACCCCGGAAAGAGTTGCAAAGGCTCTTCAGTTCCTCACTCATGGCTCGCATCAGGACGGATCGGAGATTCTTCGCAGTGCAATGTTCAAGGAGGAGTATCAGCAGATGGTTCTGGTCAAGGATATCGAACTTTATTCTACCTGCGAGCATCATGTCATGCCATTTATCGGTAAGGCTCATGTGGCATATATTCCAAACGGTACCATTACAGGACTCAGCAAGATTGCCCGTGTGGTGGAGACCTTCGCCCGACGCCTTCAGGTTCAGGAAAGACTTACCACTCAGATCAGAGACTGTATCCAGGATACTCTTCACCCTCTTGGTGTCGCTGTTGTCATCGAGGCTTCACATACCTGCATGACCCTCAGAGGTGTGCAAAAGGCCAATGCAGTGACTACCACATCGGCCTTCAGCGGAATTTTCCTCAAGGATGAGCGTACCCGCAACGAATTTCTGAATCTTATAAAGCAGTAACCCCTCCCTGTCATTCTGAGGAACGTGCCTCCCTGTCATTCTGAGGAGCGAAGCGACGTGAGAATCTTACAGGTAAGCCTCCTCCACCACCTTCGCACTGCGCGCAATGAATTCGCTCAGAGCCTTGCCCTTCAACATTCCGTTTGCAAGAAGTGCCAGGTCCGTGATCTGCTTCAGTATCTCATTGCCTGCTGCAAATGCCTCAAGGTCAGACTTATGCGCTGCCGCAGCATTTTCCTGCGCCTCTGTCACAGTCCTCTTCACATCCTCCGAAGCATCCGCTGCAGCATCAGGAATTACCTGTGCAGGTGCGACGTCTGCAGCCTTGGCCTCCATTATACGTGCCACAAGAGGGTTTTCCATATTCACTGTGATATTATACATAGCAGGCATCTCTCCATAGAAGTTCATTCCTCCTCCCATTGCGGACATCTCACGATAGCGTCTCATGAATTCACTCTGTGTGATGAGAATAGGCGCAGATGATGCTCCAAGATTCTCCGCCTGAACGTAATACTGGTTTTCAGAAGGCAGCACGGACTGGAATATTACAGAAAGGTCTTCCTGCTCGGTTTCTGAAAGTTCAGGGCGAATCTTCTCCTCTTTCTCTATCAGGTTATCGATGCTGTCTGAGTCCACACGTGCAAAACGGGAATTCTCTATCTTGCTTTCAAGAAGATTCACAAAATGGCTGTCAAGTTGGCAGTCCATAAGGAGTACGTCGTATCCCTTGTTCTTTGCCGCCTCAATGAAACCGTACTGGCTTTCGGTGTCGGTAGCATAAAGGAATACCACTTTCTTTTCCTTGTCGGTCTGTTCTGATTCTACGGCCTTTCTGTAATCCTCTATGCTGAAATATTTTCCGTCAGTATTCTTCAGCAGACAGAACTTCATGGCCCTTTCGCAGAATTTCTCGTCTGAAAGCATTCCGTATTCTATGAACAGTTTGAGGTTGTCCCATTTAGACTCCAACTGCTCGCGTTCGTTCTTGAATATCTCCTCGAGACGGTCAGAAACCTTCTTTGTGATATATGTGGATATCTTCTTCACGTTTGCATCGCTCTGAAGGTAACTGCGGGAAACGTTGAGAGGAATATCCGGAGAGTCGATCACGCCATGGAGCAGTGTAAGGAAATCAGGAACGATGTTGTCGACTGAATCAGTGACGAACATCTGGTTGCAGTAGAGTTGTATCTTGTTGCGCGATATCTCCACATTGTTCTTGATCTTAGGGAAATAGAGGATACCTGTGAGGTTGAAAGGATAATCCACATTAAGATGAATATGGAAAAGCGGTTCCTCTGCCATAGGGTACAAGGCCCTGTAGAACTTGTTGTAGTCCTCATCTGTCAGATCTGCCGGCTTGCATGCCCACAAAGGCTCCACCTTGTTGATGACATTGTCCTTGTCCGTATCGACATATTTTCCGTCCTTCCACTCCTGTTCCTTTCCGAAGATCACAGGTACAGGCATGAACTTGCAATATTTGTTCAGAAGTCCGCTGATGCGGTTCTTCTCAGCATATTCCTTTTCATCATCTGCAATGTAAAGTGTGATGACAGTACCTCTGTCTGACTTGTCGCATTCTCCCATTTCATATTCAGGAGAGCCGTCACAAGTCCATTTCACTCCCTTTGCTCCCTCTTTCCATGAAAGCGTCTCGATCGTAACCTTCTCTGCCACCATGAAAGCCGAATAGAAACCGAGGCCGAAATGTCCGATTATGCTGCTTAGTTGGTCCTTGTATTTCTCAAGAAACTCTCCTGCAGACGAGAATGCAATCTGATTGATGTATTTCTCGACTTCTTCGGCTGTCATACCGATACCGTTGTCGATCACTTTAAGAATCTTCTTCTTCTCGTCAAGTTCGATACGGACTGCAACCTCGCCGAGTTCACCGGCAAACTCTCCGGAAGCGGCCAGAGCCTTCATCTTCTGGGTTGCATCCACTGCATTAGCCACGAGTTCTCTCAAAAAGATTTCGTGGTCTGAGTAAAGAAACTTCTTGATTACCGGAAATATGTTCTCGGTAGTCACTCCAATTTTTCCTGTTGTTGCCATATTTATATGTTTTATTCTTAGTATTCAGATGGTCACATTCTGCTATGCTCAGGCGGGTCATCCTGACTCAGGATCAGGATAGTCAAAATATGTTCCAATGTCGGGAATGTGACAAATAGTCAGTCATGACTGACAAAAAATGCGATGGCGATACCGACTCACGCCGATATCGCCATCTGTTGGTTTAGGAATAGTACCTAGAAAGGTTATTTGTACATAAATCTCTTGATACTCATCTTAGGAGTCTTCTCGAAAGGCTGATCCATCACTTCCACGAGGTTCACCTTGCTGTATGCAGGCATTGACTTGTTCACTTCGTGCATGAGTGTCTTGGTATAAGCCTCTACATCCACTGCTTCAGCCTTGATCTTGTCTGCATCCATATATACGAGGGCTACAATCTTTGCACCACGTGAGATGACCACGGATTCGATTACATATGGCTGATTGTTTACCACAGCCTCTATCTCTTCAGGGTAGATGTTCTGACCGTTTGCTGAAAGAATCATGTTCTTGCTGCGTCCCTTGATGTAGATATTGCCTTTCTTGTCAAGAAGTCCGAGGTCTCCGGTACGCATCCATCCGTCTTCAGTGAATGCCGCAGCAGTTGCCTCTTCGTTCTTGTAGTAACCGCTCATGATGCTGTTACCCTTTGCCTGGATCTCACCTACCACCTTGTAAGGATCCTCCGAGTCGATTCTTACCTCTACGCTGTCTACAGCCTTACCGCATGATTTTGAAGCGAATTCCCACCAGTCTTCATAGGCGAGAAGAGGTGCTGCCTCTGTCATGCCGTAACCCACTGTGAACGGAAGTCTGAATCTTCTGAACCATTTTTCTACGTCAGGGTTGAGGGCTGCTCCACCCATCACGATCTCGCGGACCTTTCCTCCGAAAGCGTTCATGAGGGTAGTGCGGATTTTCTTGAATATGAGTTTGTTTACTCCAGGGATGGCGCAAAGAACCTTCATTGCAGGCTTGTTCACGACAGGTGCAACCTTGCTCTTGAATATCTTCTCCATGACAAGAGGAACTGTGATCACCAGATATGGCTTCACTTCCGCCATCGCTCCGAGAAGAAGTGCCGGAGTAGGGGTCTTTCCAAGATAATATATTGTTGCACCGCCGCATATAGGGTAGATAAGTTCGAACATCATACCGTACATGTGTGCCATTGGGAGCATTGAGACGATCTGGTCTTCAGGGTAGCAAGGCAGTCTCTTCTGTCCGAATGAAACATTTTCGCTTATGCACTCATATCTGAGCATTACACCCTTAGGAGCGCTTGTAGTTCCTGATGTATAATTGATGATGGCAAGTTCCTTGTCATTGTCCACCGGATATGTGACGTCAGCAGCGCTGAATCCTGCAGGATATTTCTTTGCAAATATCGCATCCATTTCTTCTCCGGCCTTTCTTATCTTCTCGTCTGCGGCATAAAGAAGGCTGAAGTCACTTGATGAGATGACAGCCTTGAGTTTTGGCATCTTTTCAATATCGAGTCTGTTCCAGATGTCGGTGTCTGTAAGAAGAAGCACACTTTCCGAATGGTCGACGAGTGAATTTACGCTGTCAGGATGAAAATCAGCAAGAATAGGTACCAACACGGCCTCGTATGTGTTGGCTGCAAAGAATGTCACACCCCAGTGGGCTGAGTTCTTGGCGCAGAGGGCTACCTTGTCTCCTTTCTTCAATCCTATTTCTTCAAAGAATGCATGAAACTTTGCAATCTGTGTCGCAACTCCTCCGAAGGTAAAACCTTCTCCACGATAGTTCATCAGTGCAGGACGTTCCCAATTGTTTTTGATGGCCTGCTCAAGTCTTGTCAAGTAATGCATGTTGGTCTTCCGATTTTTTAAAATTCGGCGCAAAAGTAATCAAATATGCTTATCAACATCTTATATTTCCTATCTTTGTGGTGAAACCCGATGATTTGTGGTGATTTTTAATGAAAAATTGTGCTTATGGGCAAGAAAAGTTATCCTATTGTCGCACTCGTCTACGATTTTGACGGTACGTTGTCTCCAGGTAATATGCAGGAATTCGGCTTTATCCAGGCCATCGGCAAGAAGCCTCAGGAGTTCTGGCAGGAAAGCGACGATATCGCATCCGGTCAGGATGCCAGCAATATTCTCAGTTACATGAAACTGATGTTCGATGAGGCGAAGAAGGCGGGCATCCAACTTCGTAGGGAAGATTTCAAGAAGTTCGGTGCGGATGTCGAACTTTATGACGGAGTACTCGAGTGGTTCTCGAATGTCAACGAATATGGTAAGAAGAGGGGAGTGAAGGTTGAACATTATATAAATTCATCCGGACTTGCCTCCATGATAGAAGGAACTCCGATTGCAAAGGAGTTCAAGAGGATATTTGCATGTTCCTTCATATATAATGAGGACGGTGAGGCAGTCTGGCCCGGTGTCGCTGTGGACTATACCGCCAAGACACAGTTCCTTTTCAAGATAAACAAGGGAATCCTGAGCATCAGGGACAACAAGAAGGTCAATGAGAGCCAGGCTGAAGACAACAAGAGGGTTCCTTTTCCGAATATGATCTACATGGGAGATGGAGAAACGGATGTTCCATGCATGAAGATCGTGAAGATGTTCGGAGGACATTCGATTGCAGTATATGATCCGTCAAACAAGAAGAAATCCAATGTGGCAAAGAAACTTCTGCGTCAGCAGAGGGTCAATTTCATCACTCCTACAGACTATACGAAAGAGAGCAGAACGATGAAGATCGTCTGCTCTATCATAGATAAGATCCGAATCGATTTCGAACTTGCTGCGCTGGCCCGTCTGAAATAACGGGACCGGTCTTTAATAGACTTTTACCTGTAATTTGGCATATGCCCTTTCCGCTTTGGCAAGGGCAGCCTCTACGGACTCGTCTGTTGCCAGGATTACGCCGACACGTCTGTGACCGGCAATTTCCGGTTTTCCGAATATCCTGATCTGCACACCAGGCTCCTCAAGAACCTTTTCAAGGTTACAGAACTCATATTCCTTGGTGTTGCCTTCCACTACAATCGCTTTGGATGCAGATGGACCATAGAATTTCACTTCAGGTACAGGAAGTCCGAGAATCGCTCTTGCATGAAGACCGAACTCCGAGATGTCCTGTGATATCATTGTCACCATGCCTGTGTCGTGCGGTCTTGGTGATACCTCACTGAATATAACCTCGTCACCACGGATGAAGAGTTCCACTCCGAATATTCCGTAGCCACCGAGAGCATCGGTGATGGCCTTTGCAATGGCTTCTGCTTTTGCAATAGCATCTTCAGACATTGCCTGTGGCTGCCATGACTCGCGATAGTCACCGCCCACCTGATGATGACCTACAGGCTTGAGGAATGTTGTTCCGGCGCAATGACGTACTGTGAGCAGGGTTATCTCATAGTCAAATTTGACAAAACCTTCCACGATCACCTTTCCGCTGCCCGCACGACCACCTTCCTGGGAAATATGCCATGCCTTGTCCACGTCCTCCTGGCACTTGATTGTGCTCTGACCATGTCCGGAAGAACTCATGACCGGCTTTACGACGCATGGGATGCCTATTTCTTCGACTGCCTTTTCAAACTCTTCACGTGTCTGTGCAAAGCGATATGGAGATGTCGGCAGACCAAGTGTCTCGGCAGCGAGACGCCTGATGCCTTCTCGGTTCATTGTCAGAAGGGTAGCCTTTGCTGTAGGAATCACATTATATCCTTCATCTTCAAGTTCCACCAGCCTGTCAGTTGCAATAGCCTCGATTTCAGGGATTATATAATCCGGATTCTCTTCTTTGATTACGGATTTGAGCGTATCTCCGTCCAACATGGACAGAACGTGACTGCTGTGTGCTATATGCATGGCCGGAGCATTTGCATATTTGTCCAGTGCCACTACTTCGACACCGTATCTCTGAAGTTCGATAGCGACCTCTTTCCCGAGTTCACCGGAGCCGCATAGAATGGCCTTCTTGCCTGATTTTGTGAATGTTGTACCAATATTTGCCATGATGTTCTTTTATATCATGGCAAATATAGTAATTATTTAGTTAGAATGAAATCACCACCGCTCTACTCAGTTCTGGTTTTGGTGCCTTCTTGACCACTTCAGACTTTATAGTGAGTCTTTCAGGAGAAATACCATACTTTGTTGTGAGAATGTCGAACACATATTTGCCTCGTGCCTCGCTCAGATGCTGGTTTCTCCTCATCGAACCGGTGTTTCCATCTGCCGAACCCATCACAGTGATCAGAATATCTGTCTCCTGGTCAGCCTTGGCAATGAGATTCTTTGCAACGAAGTCAAGATGTGCCATCTCCTTTTCGCTCAAAGTCGTCTCCCCGATGTTGAAATATATTTCGGCCGGAGTCATATCTTCAAAAAAGTCGGCAAATTCCACCTGAGGCATATCCTTAAGTTGTGCGTTTTCCTGAGATAGTTTCTTGTTTGCCTTACTGAGTTTGCTGTTCTGGTCTTCAAGCGATGCGTTAGCAATCTCAAGAGCCGCTACAGCACCCTCCAGAATGGCAGTCTTCTCGAGATTTGCCACCTCCAAGGCACCGATAACTGTAGATGTCCTGATGAAATTCGGCCATCCGAGGTCTACTGCAAGACCCGCTGTGACCGTAGGAAGTACCGCTACATCTTCATTTCCGATGACTCTTCCGTTGACGACGGTCGCACGCATGTCAATGATGAGGTCAAGTCGGTCTGACAGCCTCAGAAGGTGGAGCAATCCGGCACCGGCAGCAAATTCATTGTCTGCAAAATCCACATTCTTCAGACCATATGACCGGAAATATCCTGCGTGGAGATATGGCACAAGATCCCAGAATCGGGTCTCCTTATACCCTCCGATGGCGTCAGATGCATTCCATAAGAAATCTCCGTGGATATACATATATCCGAATTTCTGGAGATACTTGTCCTTCGATGTATCCAAAGTGTTCCCGAGTACACCTGCTTCAGGAGACCAGGCCTGTGATTTGAATCCCTGATAGCCAACCCTCATACCGATGGCCGGGGTGAACCATTTTCCGAAGTTGGCATCGATGCTCGGGCTTATCTTTACATCATATCCTTCATTCCAGAATATGTTGATTCCACCTCCGGCACCGATAAACCAGTTGTCACCGAATCTGTTAGTTTCGTATGGACCACGGACAATCTTGCCGTCCATGTCCCTGTTTCCGTTCTCCTGCGCATTCAATGCCGGAGAGGCTGTCAATGTGACAGCAAAGAGAGCCGCTGCTCCCAGACAAATGTTAAGACGTTTCATAACCACTTTAAATTTAATTGTGTTACGAAACGTCTCTAATACAAATTTGGTGTAAAACCTTCAGTTTTTCAGAAAAATCTTACTTTTCCTTCTGTTCTTCCTCCACTGTAGGGGCTGATTCCTTGTACTTGAATCTGCGGATCTTCTGTGTCGCAGTCTTCTCGAACGGTTCCTTCATCACCTCTACAGAACTTACCTGAGAGGCCTTGCTGACGTTCTTGTTGACCATCTTCAGGACCTTGTCCTTCCATGCGTCAAGTTTCTCATACAACTTGTCCTCTCCTTCCTTGTCCCACTGGATGAAATCGTCCTGAGGCTGAACCAGAGCAACGAGTTTGCCGTCACGCTCCACCACGATGGATTCGTTCACACCTTCCACATTGTTGATCACATTCTCGATTTCTTCTGGGTAGATGTTCTCACCTGATGCTCCGAGAATCATATTGCTGTTTCTTCCCTTGATAAAGAAACGTCCTTTGCTGTCCTGAATGGCGATGTCGCTTGTGCGGAACCATCCGTCTTCAGTGAATACGCTCTTTGTCCTCTTAGGATCCTTGTAATATCCGAGCATCACATTCGGTCCTTTGGCAACAATCTCGCCTTCGCCCGTCTCAGGATTTACATCGTGTAGTTTCAATTTTACGTTATATACAGGATATCCGAACGAACCTACTGCCCTCCAGCCGTGCATAGCATATCCGAGAAGCGGAGATGTCTCTGTCAGACCGTATCCGATTGCGTAAGGGAATCCTGCTTTCAGGAGAAATGCCTCCACTTCAGGATCTAGTTTCGCGCCGCCGATGCCGTAGAATGAAATATGGCCTCCGAATGTAGCCTTCAGTTTCATACCGATGATCTTGCACATCAGACCGTGCATATGCTCGTTCATCCATGTAAGTGTGCGGCTCTTCTTGATGGTAGGAAGCACGCTTCCCTTATATACCTTCTCGATGATCATAGGTACCGTAAGCATTGTGGTCGGCTTCACTATCTTCAGAGCCTTCATCAGGATTGAAGGAACCGGAGGTTTCTGGAGATAATATACTGTTGCGCCGCAATACATCGGGTAAAGCATGCTGAGGGTCATCTCAAGAGTGTGGGCCATCGGCAGGATGGAGAGCCATCTGTCCTTTTCGGTCCTTTTGCATGAGTGGTAGCATGTGATCACGTTCGATGCGAGGTTCCTGTGGCTCAGGACCACTCCTTTTGCACTTCCTGTAGTTCCTGAAGTGTAGATGATGGTGGCAATGTCGTCCGGAGTAGGGACTGCTGTCTTTCCGTCGCATGTGAACTGCTCCTCGTCCGCCTTGAGGACTTCAAAAGTGTCAGTGCAGATGACAAGGGTCATCTTGTCCATCACCTCCTTGTTGATCTTTCCCTTGAGCCTGTCAGACACAAAGATCACCTTTGTTTCCGAATGGTTGATGATGTTTGTAACTTCATTTTCTGAACTGTCGGGCAGAATAGGAATAGCGATTCTCCCGAACGGCGCTATTGCAAAGAACGCAACAGACCAGTTCGGCATGCTCTGTGACAGAATCGCAACCTTGTCACCTGCTCCGATACCGTATTGTGTCAGTTTCTTTGACAGACTGTCACATTTTTCCTTGAATGAAGCGTAGGTATATCCACCTTCTTTTGTGTCATACCACTGTGTGTACTGTTTTTTAGGGTACACAGTTGTAGCGTAATCGTAGAGTTTTGCGAGAGTATCCACATACTTCTCCCTCATCCTCTTCATACGCTTGTACACTTGAATCATAATTAGATAATTTAGGTTTATTTGGTTATGTACAGTTCCGGATGTTTTCCGGTAAGATGCATTTCTTCATAAAGAGCCTGGATGCGTGCCATATCTGCCTTCGCATCGTCGGTAAGTTCTACCTTCTGTCCACGACCCACTCTTTTTGTTCCCCAGTCGAAATATCCCATATATACAGGGCATCCCACCTGGCGGGCGATGGTGTGGAAACCGGTCTTCCAGCGTTTTACTGGCTTGCGGGTTCCTTCCGGAGCAAGGGCAAGGTGTACTACAGGAGTGTTTTTCATCTCGTTGATGACGCTCAGAGCCACATTGCTGCCTTTCTTTCGGTCAACAGGAATTCCGCCCAGTTTTCGCAGAAGCCATCCGAGAGGACCCCAGAAAAGTTCACCCTTGATCATACAGTAAGGCTTGCCACCTACCGATACATAATAAAGATACGAAATCACGAAATCCCAGAATGAGGTGTGAGGTACACCGAGGATCACGCATTTATCATCCGGGGCTACAGGGTCGACAGCGGTCCAACCCATTGTGCGGAGTAGCCATCCGCAGAATTTTCTCCACATATTTCTATATATTTACGTCTTCAAGTTCAGCCTCGGACCTGAGGTTCTGTCTGATGAAGTTCTGTCTTTCAAAAGTGTTGTCACCCATATAGAACTCAAGAAGTTCAGAAATCGATTCCTCGTCACTCAACTTCACCTTGTCGAGTCTCATCTTGTCTCCGATGAACTCAGTGAACTCGTTCCAGGAAATCTCTCCGAGACCTTTGAATCGTGTTATCTCCACACCGGTCTTCAGTTTCTTCACGGCACTGTCCCTCTCCTCCTGATTGTAGCAGTAGAGCACTTCCTTCTTGTTCTTCACCCTGAACAGAGGGGTCTGGAGAATATATACATGTCCGCGACGTACGAGATCAGGGTAGTATTTCAGGAAGAATGTCAGAACAAGCATCCTGATATGCATTCCGTCGTCATCGGCATCGGTCGCAACGATTATTCTTCTGTATCTGAGATCCTCGATATCCTCCTCAAGGCCCAGAGCATTGATCAGAAGGTTGAGTTCCTCGTTTTCAGCAAACTTCTTCGGTCCTTCCTTATAGCAGTTCAGAGGCTTTCCTCTGAGTGAGAACACCGCCTGGGTCTCTGCATTTCGAGCCTTTGTGATGGTTCCGCTCGCAGAGTCTCCCTCGGTGATGAATATGCTTGTGAGATCCCTGAGTTCCTCTTTCGCAGCAGGCAACTTATCTTTGTAGTGGTATTTGCAGTCTCTGAGTTTCTTGTTATAGACGCTTGTGCGCTTGTTGCGTTCCTTGGCCTTCTTCTGGATGGATGAAATTTCCTGACGCTCCTTCTCCGAAGAGGCAATCTTGTCCTGAAGGGCAGGGATTATCTCCTTGTGCATATGGAGATAGTTGTCCAGATTGGTCTTTACGAAATCGTTCACAAAAGACCTGATGGTAGGACCGATGTCATAACTTCTGGTTCCATCTTCGTTCTCCACCTCCTGATTCCACATATAGGTGGAACCGAGTTTCGTTTTCGCCTGGTTCGCGAAGATTGGCTCCTGGATCTGTATGCTTATGGCCCCGATGATGCCCTGACGGATGTCTTCCGGTGCGAAATCCTTCTTGGACCATACCTTGAAGAACTCCTTGAGGGTCTTTGACACAGCCTCCCTGATTGCCGCCAGATGAGTACCACCGTCGCGGGTGTTCTGACCGTTGACAAATGATGTGATGTTCTCTCCGTAACTGTTGCCGTGGGTTATCACTATCTCGATGTCCTCTCCTGCGATATGGATCGGCGCGTAGTGCGGTTCTTCTGAAAGTTTCTCGTTTATAAGGTCGAGAAGACCGTTTTCAGACTTGTAGGCAGTGCCGTTGAGGTTCAGTGTCAGTCCTTTCTTGAGGTAGGAGTAGTTCTTTATCATGGACTCTACAGTGTCCAGACGGTAGGAATATCCCACGAAAAGGTTCTCATCAGGGATGAACTTCACATATGTTCCGTTCTTTTCCTTTGTAGGTTTCTGTCCGTCGTTCAGAAGTTTTCCTGCGCTGAACTCCGCGTATGAACACATTCCGTCACGGTATGCCTCCACATAAAAGTGTGAGGAGAGAGCGTTCACTGCCTTCAGACCTACACCGTTCAGTCCCACAGACTTCTTGTAGCCCTTGCTGTCGTACTTGCCTCCGGTGTTCAGGATACTTACGGCCTTTACTACGGAATTGAGCGGAATACCTCGTCCGAAGTCCCTTACGGAAACTTCCTTTTCAGATACAGTGATATGTATCTGCTTTCCGAAACCCGCCGAGAACTCGTCGATGGAGTTGTCCACCACTTCCTTCAGAAGCACATATATACCGTCTGCCGGATCGTCTCCGTTTCCGAGCGTTCCGATGTACATTCCGGGTCTGAGACGGATATGCTCCACGCCCTCGAGCGTCTTGATATTATCGTCCGTGTAATTCGCTGCTTTTATTTCCTCTGCCATAAGTCTATATTGAGAAACTGTTTAAAGTTTTCTGCAAACATAAAGTTTGAACCCGCAAAGATAACAATTTTTGCGGATTTTCTGCCATGTTTTGCGCAGTATTCGTTTCTGTGACGATGCGTCCTGCGGTAGATGCCCGAAAAAACAGAGAAATAGGATCGGAAGCGTGCCGGAAGGTGCCGGATTATGCACCGTCTGACACGGGTGTTTTTGCTAAAGTGTTGATATATATCGACTTCTATAAAAGATGCGTGCCCGACGGTTCTCATTTTGACACCTTCGGGCACGCTTAGTATAATCTGGACGTGAATTTAGTTGTATTCTAATTTGACTCTATGTACGTATATGTAGGCACTTCTCAGGGTATAAGCGTTCTCCACTTCAACTGTATTGTTAGAGTTTGTTAGTTTGAACCCACTGAGATAACAATTTTGCGGGAAAACGAAATCCCCCGGAAATGTGGAGATTTCCGGGGGATGGTAGTATGTGATGTTTTATTTTTTATTTCCGTAGGTTATCATAAGAGATGCTATTCGCGAACAAGCCTGACTAGTTCCTCTACTGTTGGAACATACCACAGTCGGTGATTCGTTTGTCATTGTACTGTTTTGGTCTCCACTGTCGAACTGTACTTTTGATGTTTCTTTCCCGGATGTTATAGTATATACATCAGTTCCTGATATCTGAATGCGGAATTCGGTAGTCTGTGCTGAAGTTCCATTGGTCGTTCCGCTGCAGTTTGTGATGATATTAATATCTTCCGGAAGATTGAAGTTCTTAGTAATGGAAGCCTTTTCAGAAGCAAACCAGTTACTGAAGTTGTACCCCAGTCGTATCGCACCGGAGTCATTCCATTTAATATTACCACTTGTACTCCACGCATTTACGCTATCATTAGAAGAAGGATTGAATGTGTATGGAAGACCAGTGATGTGACAGTTTGCCTCATCAGTCATCTCAACACCATCGAAAGAGAAGGCTGCTGTCACACTATTTGGACCATAAGCAGTTGCAGTGTAACTGCTCTCAGTATAAGTGCTGCCATTGAGGGTGAATTCATATGCCCCGATAATGTCGATGTAATTGCTGTTATTCAGTATTGTCTCTGAGATACTTGGAGTGGCGGAGTTGATTGAAGCGATTACCATCGGATCACACTCATTTGCGCTTTCACTGTCTCCTTCAATATATTTGGTATATGAAGAATGAGCGTTCGATTTCAATGTGTATTTAGGCTTCTCAGATGTGAACATGACTGTACCCAATTCCTTTACAACATTACCAGAAAGAGTATATGTTCCCGTTACAGTATAAGTTCCATATGGGAGATATGGCCAGTTATCATTTGCTCCGATAACCTCTGTCGCGGAAGCGTTGCTCTTGCTCACAGTGCGTACTTCGGTACCTTGGGCGTTCTTCACCTGAAGGTCGAGTCTTGTGATATATTTTCCTGCCGCTTCAGGGATATTGAGGTTCAATGTTACATCAGTTCCTGTAAGGATCCCGTTTTCGTAAGTGTGTGCTGCTGATGCTGATACGGCACTTGCCTGTTCGAACTCGAGAGTACCGAGGTTCTTGTATTTTCCTGGTTCGAGGACCACATCAACATCCTTGCTTATCGACCAGGTAGCCTTCTCGGTGGTCACGGTCACAGTGAATCCGTCCACAGTTCCCGGTGCGAGGACGAAGATGAACTGACTTCCTGCAGGATATGATCCTGTCATTGTCACGCTCTTACTTGCTCCGGTAACCTGTACAGAAGGTACATCTCCGCTATAGTCCACAGTGAGTTCACCTGCGATTACGCTGTTGCTTGAGAAAGTCACGCTTTTGGCATCCTCTACATAAGCAGGAACGGTAAACTTGAGGAGTCCGCATACATTCTTGAACACAACTCCTGCAATTTCCTCGTTGCCAGGGACTTTTGTTCCCTTTGCCACTGAAATGTTGTGCTCCTCTGCAAATGATCCGGCCTTAGAAGTCTGGTCTGAAGGGATGTTCACCTTCAATGTGCTTCCTGAAGCGGATGTTGCGAGATTTTGAGGATATACAGCATAAATCTGGGTTGTACCAGAGGTTACAGAACCGCTGAATGAAGCATATGAACCATTCGAGTCTATTATAGAGAATACGTTCTTCACTCCGGCATTGTCGAACACCGCGATCTGGTCATCAGATGTCCAGTGTATCTCCTTTCCGTTGAGGGAAGTCTTTGTCATTTCGCCGGTAACGATCTTAGCGGATTCCTTTCCTGTCTCTCCGTTAAAACCTTCCTTGCTGCATGATACTGCTGCTGCTATCGCAACGGCAGCGATGATAAATCTTGTCGTCTTCATGTCTGTCAGGTCTGAGAGTTAAATGATAGGGGAGTCGTCACCGTCGACACCTTCGTGATATCCTCCGTTAAACTTGCCGTCACTCTGGCATAGTACTCCTTCGGAAAACATCTCCATTACTATGCATACTGGAGATTCGTAGGCAGATCTGCCTGCATTGCCTGTAAATGCAATTCCTTTCATTTTATTTTGGGTTAAAAATCTAATACAAATTGCAAAGTTAAATAACTTTTAAAAAAAATCCCATTAAAAATTTGTTAACACTCCACACCTTCCATCTCTTCCTCCGTCATATCAGGCACATTCGAGGCATCACCTTCAATGTCATGTCGAGATGGAAGATAGCCTGTTCTTTGTCATTGCGAGAAGCGGTTGTCTGTTTCCTGTCATTGCGAGAAGCGGTAGCGACGTGGCAATCTCCCGCCCAGAGTGATCAGATTGCCACGGCTTCGATGAAGCCTCGCAATGACAGTGAAAGTGTTCCTCGCCATGACAGTGAGTGTTGTCGTGAGGAGATTGCCACGGCTTCGATGAAGCCTCGCAATGACAGTGAAAGTGTTCCTCGCAATGACAGTGAAAAGACTGCTGTTCACGATGAAGTGAGGGATCGTAGACATCTCGCGTAGGTGTATGCTTCTGCCACGACGCAAGACTTTCATGCTAAACTCGTGCGTCGTGACGGAAAACGGCGCCATTTTCCGGAATCCGTGCCACGACGCAAGAGTATAAGCCAAAACTCCTGCGTCGTGACACATACAGTTCCACCTGCTACGCTTTTGCCACGAAACCGT